>NZ_JAMXFD010000016.1 GCF_025370875.1 Laspinema palackyanum D2c | reverse complement strand
GCAATCCCGTACCAAATCCGACGAGTTGTCGGGTCTGCCGCGAGGTCTTGGCTAAATTTTGGGAATTTTGTTGCCATGTTTTTTTTAGCTCCTCCTCGCTATCATCCTGAGACTGCAATAATGCGGGCCAGGAAGAATGCCCAGGTCGTCACAATACCTCCTAAGAGATAGTGAGCAACCCCAACCGCACGTCCTTGAATGATACTCAGAGCGCGAGGCTGAATTGCCGGGGCAACTTTCAGTTTGTTATGTGCCCAGACGATTGATTCAATCAGTTCTTGCCAGTAGCCGCGACCGCTGAACAGGAACATCAGGCTGAATGCCCACACAAAGTGAGCGCCGAGGAACAGCAGACCGTAAGCGGATAAGGCAGTTCCGTAGGATTGAATCACCTGAGAGGCTTGCGCCCACAGGAAGTCACGCAACCAACCATTAATGGTGATTGAGCTTTGGGCAAAGTTACCGCCAGTAATATGAGCGACGGTGCCATCGGGAGAAACTGCGCCCCACACATCGGATTGCATTTTCCAGCTAAAGTGGAAAATTACGATGGAGAGGGAGTTGTACATCCAGAACAGACCGAGGAACACATGGTCCCAACCGGAAACTTGACAGGTGCCGCCACGACCGGGGCCGTCGCAAGGGAAGCGGAAGCCGAGTTCGCTCTTATCTGGAATCAGACGAGAGTTACGGGCAAACAGAACCCCTTTAAGCAGGATTAAAACGGTAACGTGAATTGTGAAAGCGTGGATATGGTGAATCAGGAAGTCTGCGGTACCGAGGGTAATCGGCATCATAGCAACCTTTCCACCAACCGCGACCACATCTCCACCGAAGGCGAAACTAGCCGGGGCTAGAGCGTTCGGAGCAGTGCTACCGGGAGCCAAGAAGTGCAGGTTTTGCACCCATTGGGCAAAGATGGGCTGAAGTTGAATGGCCGAGTCCGAGAACATATCTTGGGGACGACCAAACGCTCTCATGGTGTCGTTGTGAACGTACAACCCGAAGCTATGGAAGCCCAGGAACATACAGACCCAGTTCAGGTGAGAGATGATTGCATCACGGTGACGCAGGACGCGATCGAGCAAGTTGTTGACGTTCTTGGCTGGATCGTAGTCGCGCACCATGAAGATGGAGGCGTGAGCACCTGCACCGACAATCAAGAAGCCGCCAATCCACATATGGTGAGTGAACAGGGACAACTGAGTTGGATAGTCGGTGGCAATGTATGGATACGGAGGCATCGAATACATATGATGGGCCACGATAATGCTCAGGGACCCCATCATTGCCAGGTTAATGGCGAGTTGCGCGTGCCAGGAGGTGGTCAGGATTTCGTAGAGACCTTTGTGGCCTTCACCAGTGAAAGGACCTTTATGGGCTTCCAGGATTTCCTTCATGCTGTGACCGATACCCCAGTTGGTCCGGTACATATGGCCTGCGATGATGAACAGAACGGCGATCGCCAAGTGATGGTGTGCCGTATCAGTCAACCACAAACCTCCGGTAACGGGGTTCAAGCCACCTTTGAAGGTGAGGAAGTCGCTGTAAACGCCCCAGTTGAGGGTGAAGAACGGAATTACTCCTTTGAAGAATCCCCAATCCACGCTCGGATATAGCTGGGTCATCAAGCTCGGGTTCAAAATGAACTCGTGGGGTAAAGGAATATCTTTCGGATTCACCCCAGAATCCAGGAGCTTGTTGATCGGCAAAGAGACGTGAATTTGGTGGCCGGCCCAGCTCAAAGAACCGAGACCGAGTAATCCAGCCAGGTGATGGTTCATCATCGACTCTACGTTCTGAAACCATTCCAGTTTCGGAGCGCGTTTGTGATAATGGAACCAACCGGCGAACAGCATCAAGGCTGCCATCACCAATGCACCGATGGCGGTGCAGTAGAGTTGAAACTCATTGGTGATTCCAGAGGCACGCCACAACTGGAATAAACCAGAAGTGATCTGAATACCGTGGAATCCACCCCCAACGTTGGCGTTTAAAATTTCTTGTCCGAAGATCGGCCAAACCACTTGGGCACTGGGTTTAATGCCAGTCGGGTCGGTCAGCCATGCTTCATAGTTGGAAAATTTGGCACCGTGGAAATAGGCACCGCTTAACCAAATGAAGATTACAGCCAGGTGGCCGAAGTGTGCGCTAAAAATTTTGCGCGATACGTCTTCTAAATCGCTGGTGTGACTATCGAAATCATGAGCATTAGCGTGCAGGTTCCAAATCCAAGTGGTGGTTTTGGGCCCGCGAGACAAGGTACGGTCAAAGTGACCCGGTTTGGCCCACTTCTCGAATGAGGTGGGAACGGGATCTTTATCCACCGTTACCTTGACTTTTGCCTCTCGCTCTGGAGGGCTAATCGTCATCGAGACTCTCCTCTCTCTAGACAAGGACCTAATTTACATTCCACCCAAGGTGTTGCTCTGACACAACGGTTCACTACCAAAGGTGAGTGTTGGGTGGCTTACAACTTTTTAAAAAACCTTTTAAGGGTTCTTAAGTTTGTTAGTTTAATCCAAACTCGGGATTTTGTGTAGTAACCGCTCTAAAAATCCAGCAAAATGCCGGTCCGTCGAGCAAGACAACCTTAGTGGCTTCTGTTCGTGCATTATAAGGCTACCTCGGTTATCTGAATCCACTGCTTAACAATAATTCAAATTAGCCAAAATTTAATCGGGGATTGGCTTTGTGTTTCAAAGGTTCGTTAAAAAGTCAAGAGGGTTGGGGATAAATTAACATAACTTAATACTTGGCTGGGATAGGTGGTAGGCGATATAACTGGCGTACAATTGCAAGATGAGGGGATGTCAGGATTCGGGCGGTTTCCAAGGCATTTAAACCGGGAATCGGATTGTCTGCGTTGACCGATGCGATCGCCTTTCATCTTCTTCTTTGGGCAAATGGCCCATCATTGGTTTTATTTATGGAAAGACTTAACAAGTTTTCATAGTTGATCTCATATAGGAGAGTTGCTAAGTGTTAGGTAGAAATTCACGATCGCCGATTGTCAAATCGTTACTGTCTGCGATCGCCGCCATCATCCTCCTCTGCGGCTTAGGGGCCTGTAGCGATCGCATCGAAGCCCCTCCCAACGTCGAAGCCTCCCAAGCCGTCTTCATCGACAGCGAGTCCCAAATCTCCGAAGTTTCTCCCCCGGAAGAAATTCAAAAACTCAGACTCGCCTTAGACGCCTACGAACCCCAAGTCCAAATCTTAAGCCCCCAACCCGGTGCAGTCTTGGAGGATAGTACCGTTGCCGTCGAACTCCAAGTCCGGGATTTGCCTCTGTTTAAAAATCAGGACCTCGGCCTAGGACCCCACCTGCACCTATTTGTAGACCACCATCCCTATCAAGCGATTTACGATGTCCGGGAACCCATCGTCTTAACCGACCTAGAACCAGGGACCCACACCCTCCGAGTCTTCGCCTCCCGTCCCTGGCATGAAAGCTTTAAAAATGAAGGGGCCTACGCCCAAACTACTTTTCATCTGTTTGCGCCCAGCGAAGACAACCAACCGGATCCCACCAAACCCCTACTCACCTACAGCCGTCCTCAAGGGAGTTATGGTGCAGAACCGATTATGCTGGACTTCTACTTGACCAATGCCCCCTTACATCTGGTTGCCCAAGAAAATGCCACGGATGAAATCGCCGATTGGCGGATTCGGGTGACGATTAATGGAGAAAGCTTTGTCCTCGATCGCTGGGACCCGATTTATCTGAAAGGATTTAAGAAAGGGAAAAACTGGGTCAAGGTGGAATTTCTGGATGAGAAGGGTAATCCGGTCAACAATGAATTTAATACCACCGTCCAGGCGATCGACTATCAACCCAAAGGCAAAGACACCCTATCGCGGTTAGTTCGGGGGGACCTGAAAGCAGAAAAGGCGATCGTGATTGTAGACCCCACCTATAACCCACCGCCAGAACCCATCGTTGAACCGACTCCCGAACCCACACCGGAACCCACACCAGAATCCACACCAGAACCGATAGTTGAACCGACTCCAGAACCCACTCCAGAACCCGAGTCCCTGCTGCCTCTACCGGAACCGGAAGAGATGCCGGTAGATGTGGTCCCCGATGAATTTATGCCGATGCCGGAACCAGTGGCCCCAGCACCCACCGAAGAAGCAGCGGAACTGGTCCCGGAGGAAATCCAACCGGAAC
The DNA here is from genome assembly GCF_025370875.1 of Laspinema palackyanum D2c. Classification (NCBI taxonomy): domain Bacteria; kingdom Bacillati; phylum Cyanobacteriota; class Cyanophyceae; order Oscillatoriales; family Laspinemataceae; genus Laspinema; species Laspinema palackyanum. The sequence goes on along the minus strand of NZ_JAMXFD010000016.1, from coordinate 131,807 downwards.
CGGCAATTGTGGAACCGGCGGCCAAACCTGTGACACGATCGCGATGGGATCAACTGCGCGATCGCATCCGTCGTCCCACTCCCGAACCCGCCCCCTCGGTAGTTCCGGAACCGCAGGCTGTGCCAGAAGTGATATCACAACCGAGTGAGATAGAAGCCCTAGAACTCACACCGCCACTTGACCCAACGGCAAGTGAGCCTAAGATGACCCTCGAACCTATCGAATAGCCTCCATTTTATACATGGAAACCAAGCCCGCTTAAGCGGGCTTTTTTGTAGAGAAACCTGGCTTTTGCCTTTGAGCGGGAGTCACCCTGTCGATTCAGCCAATTTGGTGTTAAATATAAGAGAGGGTCTGACACAGACTGAATGGTGTTACTTGCAGTTCAATCATTGAGAGGTTTAAATTATGGTAACCACCCCTCAAACCACCCAGGTGATCTACCCCGATTGTGATGGAAATCCCATGTCTGATAATACGCGCCAATTTCGTTGGATTGTGGTGATTAAAGAGAATTTAGAAATTCTGTTTGATGATGATCCGAATGTTTTTGTCGCGGGGGATTTACTTTGGTATCCCATCGAAGGAAATAATAAACTGCGTCAAGCGCCGGATGTGATGGTGGCGATCGGACGACCTAAAGGCGATCGGGGTTCTTATAAGCAATGGGAAGAAGGGAACATCCCTCCCCAAGTGGTGTTTGAAGTTCTTTCCCCTGGAAATCGTCTCAAGGAGATGGTGAAAAAACAACAGTTTTATGACCGTTATGGGGTGGAAGAATATTATATCTTCGACCCCGATCGCCTGGATTTCAATGGTTGGCTACGCAATCAGGCGGGTTCTTTGGAACTGATTGAACAGCCCGAAAACTGGACGAGTCCCCGGTTAGGGATTCGGTTTGAATTGCAGGAGGAACAGTTCACCATCTACCGTCCCGATGGGGAGCGATTTCTGACTCCCACGGAGTTAGCCAAATTCGCGGAACAGCAACGTCAGGAGGCTCAACAGCAACGTCAGGAGGCTGAACAACAACGGCAGGAGGCTCAACAGCAACGGCAGGAGGCTGAACAACAACGGCAACGAGCAGAGTCAGCAGAAGCACGTCTGCGGGAATTGGAGGCTCGTTTACGGGAATTAGAGGGCGATCGGCGTCCTGAAGGGTAAGATAATCTGCCTCATACGGAATTTCGCAATACTGATCAGTCTATAAAAACGAGCCGGGTCAATCTGTCTGTTTAGGGGCGCAAGCATTGCGCCCCTACAAGAAACAACGATTTTCTCAAAAGTGCGGGTTTTTATAGACCTTTAATTACCGGATTCCGGATCACCACTGGGGAACGGTTTCGCCCCTCTGAACTGTTCCGAGGGTTAGGGGCGAATCCGACGAGTTTGCCCGGTTGGGAGAAGCTGGGAACCGCGCATCAAAAAAGCATAGAGCATGACAAACAGCAACCATCCCGATGCATAGTAAACCCCAACCGGACTCACCGCTACCGAAGAGGAAGACTCCAGCTTAACTTCAATCCTTTGATACAGATAGGGTTCCACAAAATTGCTATAAGCATCTTCAAGGGCTTGCCGTTGTTTGATTTTATCCTGTTGATTTAGCATGGCTAATTAACCTCATTTTTAGTCGGTTTTTGAATGACAAGAACCAGACTATCCGGGGGTTAAAGCCGTGAATTGGAGGCATAAGTGGAAGCAAGTGTAATTAAGTGGAAAATGGTGGAAACCTCTGATTTTACAGGCTTAATCTTGACGTTTTTACTCAGGTAACCTAGAATACGAACAGAACTAACTAAGTCAAGGGCAGGGCAATGGAGTGGCAAGACTTTCTCCGAGAACAAGCCAAAAATCACGCTCTCTCACCGGAAGAGACAGATACTTTATTGAAGAGATTCCCTGAGAAAGAGCGTTATATTACAAATGAAGCCCAATTTACTGCGATCCTCAATGAGGGAATTTCTGATAAAAAGCATCAGATTGGTGAGGATGCTATCACCAAGAGAATGCAGAAAATTTATCAAAAATTTGAGCAAGATTGTCCTAAACTCCAACAATCATCTCGGGGGAAGTTAGGGATTTTGCGTCAATGGCTCATTGCTCAATTTATAGTTGACTCTAAACCCCTCAACCGCTGCATCTTAGGACTGAAGGGCAACTATGAAGACGCGCAACAGAAACTCACGGAAATCACTCAAACGCTGCAAACTCGCCTCAATGATAAAACGCTCTCTATTGCCAAGGTTGAGAAAGGCAGTATTATCCTGATTGTGGAGAGTTCCCAAACCGGGTATGAGCAATTTAAAACCCTGATTGGGCAAAAGATTGGGGAGTTTGAGGTGGAATATGCGATCGATGAATGGCAGGCTATCTGCCGTCAGATGTTGATTGACCGGAAACCCTTAACCAGCAATACGGTTTTAGGTCAGGTTTATGGGAATCGCAACTTAATCGATGATGATTTATTTGTCGATTTAGCCCTGGTGAAACCGAAACGGAGTCAGAACCCAAAACACCCCCAAGATATTGACCCGGAAAAGGGTTCAGATTTGTTCACCCGTCAGGAAGAAACCATCGAGAAACGCTTTGATTATCGGGAGTTTCTCCAAGAAGTCATTTGTAACCGCACCGAGAAACAGATGGCTATTATTGGCGAACCGGGGGCGGGAAAAACGACGTTACTCCAGAAATTAGCCTTTTGGTTATTACAGGAAACCGATGATTTAGTGATTTGGGTATCCTTGGCAGAATTGGGGAATCAACCCCTGGGAGAGTATTTAGAGCAAAAATGGCTCAAAGAGGCATTGGGGCTATCCAGAGAGGAAATAAAAGCAGACTGGAGGAAGAAATTTGAGGCGGGTGCAGTCTGGTTGCTGTTGGATGGCTTAGATGAGATGAGCCAGAGTGACCAACAGGCATTAAATTTCCGGGGTTGGGTGATGAATGCTCCGATGATTATCACCTGTCGCTTGAATTTGTGGCAAGCGAACCCCAGCCAGTTACAGGGGTTTCAAACCTATCTCACCCAACCGTTTCAGGATGAACAAGTGCAGGAGTTTATCCGGCGGTGGTTTCCGGTGCAAGCGGATGCGGAGTCGTTGTGGTCAGAATTGCAGGCGGCGGGGAAAGAACGGATTAAGGATTTATGCCGCAATCCCCTGCGGTTAACCTTGTTATGTGCGACTTGGAAGGTGGAGGATGCGCTACCGGAAACGATGGCGGAATTGTATGCGGAGTTTGTCGAGGCGATCTATAAGTGGAAGAAAAAAGCATTTACTGTGAAAAAAGAGGAAAAGAAACAGTTAAATGCAGCTTTGGGAGCATTGGCGAAGGCATCCCTAGAGGCAGAAACTAGCCGATTTCGCTTAACTCATCGGTTAGTCTGTGAGTATTTTGGAGAACTCGATGAGGATTCCTTGGTATTACGGTTGGGTTGGTTGAATGAGGTAGGAGTGGCGGAGGAAAGTCTCCGAGAAAAGGTCTATACGTTTTATCATGCGACGTTTCAGGAGTATTTTGCAGCGTTGGCGGTGGAGGATTGGGATGATTTTTTGCCTCGAAATCATGGAGATAGTCCGGTGGAGGGGAAGCGTTATCGGATTTTTGAACCGCAGTGGAAGCAGGTGATTTTGTTATGGTTGGGGCGTGATATTGGTCAGGATAATAAACAAGCTTTTATTCGGGCGTTGGTTGAGTTTAACGATGGTGTCAGAGATTTTTATGGATTTCAAGCCTATTTTCTAGCGGCTGCGGCAATTAATGAATTCAAAGCTTGTTCCCTGGCAGATGAGATTGTGCGGCAGTTTGTGAGGGGGGGATTTGGTTATTTTAATACTGAAAAACAAGAATGGACAACTTTTTTAGACCCCATCAAAGAAGGTGCGAGAAATATTCTAGGTGAAACAATTAGGCAAAAGGCGATCGCCGCCTTAGAGGAAATCTTACGGGATGCTGGTGCTGATAATTCCACCCGTAGGCAAGCAGCCGAGAGTTTAGGGAAAATCGCCCCAGGGAACCAGCAGGCGATCGCCGCCTTAGAGGAAATCTTACGGGATGCTGGTGCTGATGATTCCACCCGTGGGCGAGCAGCCGAGATTTTAGGGACAATCGCCCCAGGGAACCCACAGGCGATCGCCGCCTTAGTGGAAATCTTACGGGATGCTGGTGCTGATGATTCCACCCGTGGGCAAGCAGCCGAGAGTTTAGGGAAAATCGCCCCAGGGAACCAGCAGGCGATCGCCGCCTTAGTGGAAATCTTACGGGATGCTGGTGCTTATAATTTCACCCGTTGGCAAGCAGCCGAGAGTTTAGGGAAAATCGCCCCAGGGAACCAGCAGGAGATCGCCGCCTTAGCCTTAGAGGAAATCTTACGGGATGCTGGTGCTGATAATTTCACCCGTATCCTAGCAGCCAATAGTTTAGAGAAAATCGCCCCAGGGAACCAGCAGGCGATCGCCGCTTTAGTGGAAATCTTACGGGATGCTGGTACTGATTATTCCACCCGTATGCTAGTAGCACCTTTGAGTTTAGGGAAAATCGCCCCAGGGAACCAGCAGGCGCTCGCCGCCTTAGTGGAAATCTTAGGGGATGCTGGGGTTGATGATGACACCCGTAGGCTAGCAGCCGAGAGTTTAGGGGAAATCGCCCCAGGGAACCCGCAGGCGCTCGCCGCCTTAGTGGAAATCTTACGGGATGCTGGTGCTGGTAGTTACACCCGTAGGCGAGCAGCCTTTAGTTTAGAGAAAATCGCCCCAGGGAACCAGCAGGCGCTCGCCGCCTTAGTGGAAATCTTACGGGATGCTGGTGCTGGTAGTTACACCCGTAGGCGAGCAGCCTTTAGTTTAGGGAAAATCGCCCCAGGGAACCAGCAGGCGATCGCCGCCTTAGAGGAAATCTTACGGGATGCTGGTGCTGATGATTCCATCCGTAGGGAAGCAGCCGAGAGTTTAGGGAAAATCGCCCCAGGGAACCCGCAGGCGATCGCCGCTTTAGTGGAAATCTTACGGGATGCTGGTGCTGATGATTCCACCCGTAGGCAAGCAGCCGAGAGTTTAGGGAAAATCGCCCCAGGGAACCAGCAGGCGCTCGCCGCTTTAGTGGAAATCTTACGGGATGTTGGTGCTGATAAGTACACCCGTATGCACGCAGCCAATAGTTTAGGGAAAATCGCCCCAGGGAACCAGCAGGCGCTCGCCGCTTTAGTGGAAATCTTACGGGATACTGGTGCTGATAATGACACCCGTATGCAAGCAGCCGAGAGTTTAGGGAAAATCCTCACCACACGCCAACACTATGCAGGGGTCGTCTCCGCCTTAAAAGACTGCCTCAGCGATGAAGTTTATCAAAACGACTTTATCCGATTTAAGGAATGCTACAAACTCATCTGGAACTGTGCCGAAAACCTCCCCTATCCCGAATTTTACCAAGCCTGGCACCATCCCACCACCACTCCCCATCCCGAAGTCACCGAACAAACCCCCCATAAGAGTGAACCATCTTTCGCCCCCATCAACCTCGCCCAAGCCCTACAAAACCAGCCCATTCTCATCCTCAACGCCCAACCCCTCGCCCAGGAAACCCGGGAAGGGGAAATCGCCCTCACTCTGTGCGGACTGATTTGGAAACAAGTCTGTCCTCAGCGAATGTATCCCAGAGTTTCCACCCCTGCCGACTTATGTTATGCAATTGATGAACTCAAATTCACCCTCAATCTCCCCCACCGCGCCCTCCTCCTCACAGACTGCGAACATCCCACCCCGGAACTCATCGCCTTCTGTGAAAAACTCATCCGGGTCATTGCCGTTGCCTTCCTCACCGACGAACCCCTAGAAGCGCCGTTAAAAGGCTTTCCCCCCAATCAAGCGAACCTGATATCCGCCATTGAAACCTGGTTAGAGGAGATTTGAGAAACCGAGTTTCTAACCCCTTAATAAACTTCGTCATGGCTGCCGAAATCAACAAAAATAGCCTTGTTATCTTCGGTAAGATAAAATAATACGCTCACGTCTTAATCTACAGTGAAACTCCATAAATCCTTCAGTTTTCCTGATAGCTTATGGGTTCTTAAGCTCGGGTCGTAAGGGTCTGACGTAAATATTTCTAGTTTTTGCCAAAATTTTAACTCTAAGTTTTCATTCCCTTTAATCCTTTTTTTAAAAGCCCGTTTAAAAGCTGAACTGAAACTGACTTCCATGATTATTCCTCAATCAGTTGTCTCAATTCGTCAATCTGGTTAGAAAACTTGAGGTTTCCTTGTTGTTGTTCTTTCTGGGCTGCTTGGAAATTCTCATAAATCTTATCGCGACGCTCTTCACGGAGATACTGCTGCAACAATGATTGAATTTCTTCTTTTTCATGGGTAGAAAGACTTTTAATTGCTTCAACTACATCATTAAATGTCATCATTGACGAAGCCTCACGGTACTAAATCACCTTTAATGATATTCTACTTCACCACTTAGCGGCATCCCCCACCACACCCCATCCTGGGACACCCCATGTCCCGAGGAAGACCCCCCGGAACCCACAACCCCCGCCCAACTGCGCTGCCACCTCAAACCACTGCAACGCCGCCAACTCCTCCCCCACCGCGCCCTCCTTCTGACGGACTGCGAACATCCCACCCCGGAACTCATCAGCTTCTGTGAAAAACTCCCGGGGGTCATTGCCGTTGCCTCCCTCACTGAGGAACCCCTAGAAGCGCCGTTAAAAGGGTTTCCGCCCAATCAACCGAATCTGATATCCGCGATTGAAACCTGGTTAGAGGAGATTTGAGGATTTGCATTTTTTAGGTTAAAATATCCATAGTTTTATAGACAAAAGAAGGTTGAGAATGGTTAACTCCTTTGAATTTAAAGCGCAAATTAAACAAGGTATGATAGAAATTCCACCCGAATATCAACAAAATATTCAAGAAGGAAGTGACGTTAAAGTGATTATTGTTTCAGAAGAAACAGCCAAGCCCAGATTAATGGATCAATTAGCAAAACAACCTATTAGTGTTAAAGGGTGGAGCAAACCAACAAGAGATGAAATTCACGAAAGAAAATCATGATTCATCAAACAATATTTATTGATTCTAATATCTGGTTATATCGTTTCTTAGCGGATCAAGACCAAAATCCCCAGGAAGATGCTAGAAAACGCAAAATAGCCGTTTCATTAACCAACCTAAACAATATCGTAGTCAGTACACAGGTTATTAATGAGACTTGCTCGGTTTTAAGGAAAAAAGTTAATTTTCCTGAAACCCAAATTATTCAACTGATTGAAGAATTTGAACAACAATGTCAAGTGATAGATGTAACAACGGCTATTCTGAAAAGAGCATCCCAATTGAGAATGAATTACCATCTATCTTTTTGGGATGGATTAATAGTGGCTAGTGCTTTATCTGGTAAGGCAAACATTCTTTATTCTGAAGATATGCAAGATGGTTTAATTGTAGAGCATCAATTAACTATTATTAATCCTTTCAAAATCTAGTTTCTCAAACCCGACGAACTCCTAGACGCGCCGTTAAAAGGCTTTCCCCCCAATCAACCCAATCTAATCGCTGCCATTGAAACTTGGTTAGAGGAGATTTGAGGATTTGCGTTTTTTAGGTTAAAATATCCATAGGTTGATAAACAAAAGGAGGAAATTATGAAAATTGCCACTCAACTCACTGACGAACAAGCTCAAAAACTTGCTTTTATCCAACAACAAACTCAACAAAATACAGATGAAGTTTTAGGGGCAGCCCTTGAATATTATTATCAACAACTGTTGACTACTTCTACTAACCATCTGGAGAATTTTACTAAAATTGGCTTTATTGGGTGTATTGAAGCTGAACCTGACCTAGCTGAAAACTGCGAATCAATATTAATGCAGGAAATTGGCACTGAAAAATGATTATTGTTGATACCGGCTTTTGGGTTGCCTTGGCTAACAAAAATGATAACTACCATGAAGCGGCTAAACAAACTTTTAGTCAATATAATGAACCTCTGATTACTACATGGTGTGTCGTTACGGAAACTTGCTACTTTTTACAAGCTCGTCGGGGAGTTCAATCTTCGGTTACGTTTATTAATGCCATGTCTGAGGGATTATTTCAAGTTTTTGAAATTAAGCCTGACCATATCGCCAGACTCAAAGATTTGATGAATAAATATCGCGATGTTCCGATGGATTTAGCAGACGCATCCCTAGTTCTGTTAGCAGAAGAGTACAAAACTGGACGAATTTTATCATTAGACATTAAGGAGTTTAGTATTTATCAATGGAATAACAAAAATTATTTTGAGAATCTTTTCCAGTCTTAACAGCACCGTGAAACTTACTTTATTAATACCATAAATGCAAGTTTCTTCACCCACACCAGGAGAATCGAAAAGCGTCTCAACAGGAGAATCGCCTACATCCTCTGAAAACCCCACGGTATCCATGAGTCCGGACCTCCAACGCGCCTGATATCAGCCCTGCAAACCGGGTTAGAGGAAAATTAAGCGCCCCAAAAATCCCTTTCTTGACCATTGACGAAAAAATCAGCTAAAATGTCAGCGAGCCCTAGCCACCGACGGAAACACTTTAAAAGTCGGGTCAGAGAGGGTCTGACACAGACTGAATGGTGTTACTTGCAGTTCAATCATTGAGAGGTCTAATTTTATGGTAACTACCCCTCAACCCACAAAGGTCATCTATCCCGATTGTGACGGAAATCCGATGTCTGATAATACTCGCCAGTTTCGCTGGATTGTGGTGATTAAAGAGAATTTAGAAATTCTGTTTGATGATGATCCGAATATTTTTGTCGCGGGGGATTTACTTTGGTATCCCATCGAAGGAAATAATAAACTGCGTCAAGCGCCGGATGTGATGGTGGCGATCGGACGACCTAAAGGCGATCGCGGGTCTTATAAGCAATGGGAAGAAGGGAACATTCCTCCCCAAGTGGTGTTTGAAATTCTCTCCCCTGGCAATCGTCTCAAGGAGATGGCGAAGAAACAGCAGTTTTATGACCGTTATGGGGTGGAAGAATATTATGTGTTCGACCCCGATCGCCTGGATTTCAATGGGTGGATACGCGATCAGGCGGGTTCCCTACAGGTGATTGAGCAGCCGGAAAACTTTACCAGTCCCCGGTTAGGGATTCGCTTTGAATTGCAGGAGGAACAGTTCACTATCTACCGTCCTGATGGGGAGCAATTTCTGACTCCAACGGAGTTAGCCAAACAAGCCGAACAACAGCGTCAGGAGGCGGAACAACAACGTCAACGAGCGGAGTCAGCAGAAGCACGTCTGCGGGAATTGGAGGCTCGTTTACGGGAACTAGAGGCCGATCGCCGTCCTGAAGGGTAAGATAATCTAACTCACGACTGGGGAAGGGTTTCGCCCCTGTGAACTGTTCCCAGGGTTAAGGGCGGATCCGAGGAGTTTCCCGGGTGGGAGAGGGCGAGGAATCGAGGAGAGTTAGCTAGATTACCCCACAAGCCATAACTTCAGCCTGCTAAACTCACGGCAAGTGAGGCAAAATAGCTAACTCTGATCAGCCACGGTAGCGCAGATTTGTGAAAATCTTGTGAATCTGGGAAAAAATATATCGGGAGGAGTAGAGTCAGCAGCCGAGGCGATTCCTTCGGAAGCCTTCGCCAACGCATTTTAGGCAGAGGAAGGGATTCCCGCTCAATTCCCCCCGATTCCAGTATCTGAACCTGCTGCTATTCTCCCTAAAATCCGTACAGTTCATAGAATGACTCTTGACCTAAATGGGGAGCATATTTTTTCACCAGGCTTTCTAAATCTTCCCCTGCGGCTAAATCAATCCAATCGTCCACTGACCCGCGAAAGCACCACCGTTGTACCCAGAACTTCTTCGAGTCTTTCCTTCTTAGAAATCGCATCATTGGGCCATAAGTGAGGAGAGTCTCTATGTGACGTGAAGAGATGTCTCTCCCTCCTAATTCGCTTAAGATGTCCGACAGATTGTCCACATCTTGATCGGGAAGATAGATAATAATACTTTTGTCTTTAACATCAATGATGAAGTTCTTAACTTTGCTGTATTGTTTAATCCCCTGTTCCACGGTTTCTAATTCGCGATCGCTAAACAACTTGGGCTTAATTTTCCGCAAATAAACTTGACTATTGGGGTTTTCATAAATTTCATACCCATCGGGAATTACATTGATTAAATTTCCCTTTGGTTTTAGGGAAAAATAATACTTAGGCTTGCCGGTTTTAGTGGTGCCTTGGTGCAGAAAGTAGGTTTGCCCTCGCCGATTAGTATATTTCAGTGCCATGTTTAGACTCCCAACAGGAAACGATTAATGGATAATTCTATCACCCATTACTGATGCCAGTCGGGTTCTGGCGATAAGTCTTCCGATTCAAGATCCAACCAGTCTTCGATTTCTTCGGCTAACCAGGTACATTCTTCCTCGGTGAGTTTTCGTCCGCTATTTCCAAAGGCATATTGTTGATAATATCCGGGTCGGGGTCCGGCGGTGAGGGCGACTCCCATGACAAATTTTTTATTGTCATAAAAGATGGAAACGGTTTTAATATTGGCGGTGACGCCGAGTTGGCGGCGATAGGTAAATCCTAGTCGTTTTTGCTGGATCTCAAAGGTGTTACGATCGCGTTCTAAACAGACGATGGTTCGTTCAAAATACTCGCTCAAACAGGCAACCATACCCAGGGGAATTAAGATCGGCAGGATGACGGTTACCACTTGGAGGACCAAGGACAACAGGGACAAGGAACCAATGCCGATTAATAGATACACTAATACCTGAGCAATGATATCGGAAGTGCTAAGATTATCTCGCAAGGAGGCGATCGTGCGTTCGATTAGGTTTAATCCCCGTTGCCATAAATTTAACCCCCAGGTTACGACTTTTAATCCGGGTTCGGGGAGGATGATTTCTAGTTTTTGGGGGGTTTTGCTCAGTTGAATCGGGGTGATGTCTGGTTGATAATAGGGGGCGTTGTCCGTGGAGAGGGTGGCGACTCCTGCTAAGGCAGCGATCGCCTCGGAGGCGGTGGGATAGCGATTGTCCACCTGGGTTTGCGTCAGGGTTTGCAACCAACTGATTAAATAGGGGTTGAATTGGGGACTGAGGCGATCGCCAAATTCTAGCTGCAAGTTCTTCTGGAGTAACTCGGCAGGGGGTACGCCGGTGAGGAGGTGAACCAAAGTTGCACCCAAGGCATATAAATCCGATGCCGGGACCGCCTGTCCCCCAAATTGTTCTAACGGAGTATAGCCATAAGTGCCAACTACGGTAAAGCTGCGTCCGGGAGTGAGCAAGTTCCGGTCTTGGGCGGCCCCGAAATCCACTAAATAAATTTCGTTGTCTTCTCCTAATATAATATTGCTGGGTTTAATATCTCGGTGGAGGACGGGAGGATTCAACTCATGCAGATAACATAAGATATTCAACAGGGCTGTGGCGATTCCTTCCACTTCCTCTTCTGTGAACCGCCTACCGCGATCGAGCCAGTCCTGAAGGGATGCACCAGGAATATACTCCTGAACTAACCCGGACCAGAGGGTGCCATCATCGATCGCAAAATAATCCCGATACCGAGGAATGCGCGGATGGGCTAAATTTTGGAGGACCTTCGCCTCCCGTTCAAACAGCTTGAGACTTTCCCAAGCTTTCGCACCTCCCCAGACGAGCAACTTCACCACCACGAGTTCCTCGGTGGTCAAATCGACTGCTAACCAGGTTTCCCGGGTCGGGTTATCGTTTAACTGCTGTTGCAGTTGATACCGTTCTTGTAATACCGCCCCTGTTTCCGGCATATTGTCACAATCCAAATTGGACTAACTTGATTCTTCCCCTCTCTAGGGTAGCAATTCTTGCTCTCTGATGGAAAGGGTTCGGGGTTGAGGACCCTTTCCATTAGGGATTTTCCCGGATGCGGGATAGCGGTCCTCGGGTCAAGGGTTCACCTTCCCCGGCAGAATGCGCGGAAAACCGACTCAATTAGGCCAATTCAAGCGATTAGGGCAGTTCAGGCGATCGCTGGGGTGGGATGAGTCATTAAATAGAGAGAACCGGAGATTCTAAGGGCAGGGTGGTGGACCAAAAAAGGCGATCGCTTAATGGGTCATGGGAGAGGGGTGACCTGGGCCAATGCCGAAAAAGCTTGTTCATAGGGGAAGGGGGAACAGAAGTCAAGCGATCGGGATAACATTTCGGTCTAATTAATCTTGAAAATTTTATCCTGATTTTCCCAGCAATCCGAGGTTCTCACAAGGGGGAAATCCCCCGGGAGATTGACGGAGTAAAGATTCCCCTGTCGGCTCAATTTGACCCCCAGGGAGGAAGGGGACTGCTTAACATTAAGAAATAAACAACCCCTTAGATGTTAAAGCAATCTAAATATTCTTTTAACAAAGTTACGGCGATCGGCGGGAGAGAATACGTTACAATATTTTAAATTAGCTAAAAAGCTAAGAAATAGAAGAGCAAAATCCAATTGTCATAAAAAGTTCAAAATAAAGATTTTAAAAGTTGTCGAATTTGAAAAATCTGAGTTATGATTTACGTGGAAAGTGAAAAACAAAGAAGTTTAACTTTCTACAACGTTTAAAGACGAGCATCAGGTAACAGGAGTAGGATATATGGTTTCTACAGCTCCAGAACAACAATCAGCCAAAGGTTCCAAAGAAACACAGTTTGTACTTTTCTTTGAAGAAGTAGGATTAGCAGACTTAGCCTTGGTGGGGGGGAAAAACTCCTCATTAGGTGAAATGATCCAAGAGCTTAAATCAAAGGGAGTTAACGTCCCCACCGGCTTTGCCACCACAGCTTATGCCTATCGGTATTTTATCGAGAAAGCAGGGTTAGAGGAGAAACTACGGACCTTGTTTGCGGATCTGGATCTCAACGACGTCAACAATCTGCGGGAGCGCGGCAAGCAAGCGCGGGCAATGGTGATGAACACCCCATTCCCGAAAGAATTAGACGATGCGATCGCAGCGGCTTACCTCAAATTGTGCGAAACCTATGGTGCTAACGCTGAATTCTGCAAGCGCTTTGGCCCAGAGTATCAAGAAGTCTGCGAAAAATTTAGCAGCGATCTTGACGTAGCCGTTCGTTCTAGCGCTACTGCCGAAGACTTACCTGATGCGAGTTTTGCCGGACAACAGGAAACTTACCTCAACGTACACGGCGTCAAAGGTGTGCTTGAATCGTGTCATAAGTGCTTCGCGTCCTTATTTACCGATCGCGCCATCTCCTATCGCCATCAATATGCCTCGAAGCGTCCCGACTTTGACGAATTCAGCGTCGCGCTTTCTGTAGGCGTTCAAAAAATGGTCCGTTCTGACTTAGCCAGTTCTGGCGTCATGTTCTCCATCGACACAGAAACCGGCTTCAAGAATGCCGCCTTAGTCACTGCGGCTTACGGTTTAGGGGAAAACGTCGTCCAAGGTGCAGTCAACCCCGATGAATACTTTGTCTTCAAACCGACCCTCAAAGAAGGCAAACGCCCAATCCTCGAAAAACGCTTGGGCAGTAAAGAAATCAAAATGGTGTATGATGTAGGCGGGTCGAAACTGACGAAAAACGTCCCAGTTTCCGCTCCCGAACGCGATCAATACTGTATCAACGATGATGAAATTCTCACCTTAGCCAAATGGGCTTGCATCATCGAAGACCACTACAGCGAATCCCGGGGCAAATATACCCCAATGGACATTGAGTGGGCCAAAGACGGGATTACTGGCGAACTCTTCATCGTGCAAGCACGTCCAGAAACCGTCCAATCCCAAAAAGCCGGAAACGTCATCCGCAACTTCAAACTCCAAGGCAGCAGTGATGTTGTGGTTCGGGGTCGTGCGGTTGGTGAAATGATTGGCCAAGGTAAAGCTCGTGTCATCTTAGATGTACACAATCTTGACCTGTTCCAACAAGGTGAAGTCTTAGTTACCAACAAGACGGACCCGGATTGGGAACCGATCATGAAAAAAGCGAGTGCGATCGTCACCAACCAAGGGGGACGGACTTGCCACGCCGCCATTATCGCCCGGGAAATGGGGATTCCAGCCATCGTCGGTTGCGGAACTGCCACCCAGGATATCAAGAGTGGTCAAGAGGTCACTGTATCTTGTTCTGAAGGGGAAGAAGGCAAAGTCTATGAAGGTTTAGTTCCCTTCGAGGTTTTGGAAACGGCGATCGACAACCTGCCACGCACCAAGACCAAAATCTTGATGAACGTCGGCAACCCAGAAGAAGCCTTCGGTTTATCCTCTATTCCTTGCGATGGCGTTGGTTTAGCCCGGTTTGAGTTCATCATCGCCAACCACATCAAAGCTCACCCCTTGGCCTTGATTCACTTCGACAAACTCGAAGATCAAGCCGTCAAGAGCGAGATTGCTGAACTGACGAAACTGTATTCGCACAAACCTGACTTCTTCGTAGACAAATTGGCGCATGGGATTGGCACGATCGCCGCTGCCTTCTATCCCAACCCAGTCGTTGTCCGGATGTCTGACTTCAAGAGCAACGAATATGCCAACCTCCTCGGTGGTAAGCAATTCGAGCCCAAAGAAGAAAACCCAATGATCGGCTGGCGGGGTGCTTCTCGTTACTACGACCCCAACTATACCGAAGCCTACGGGTTAGAGTGCGTCGCCCTCAAACGGGTCCGCGACGACATGGGTCTGACCAACGTCATTCCGATGATTCCCTTCTGCCGCACCCCTGACGAAGGTCGCAAAGTGTTAGAGACGATGGAAAAATACGGTCTCAAACGCGGCGAAAACGGACTGCAAGTCTATGTGATGTGTGAAATCCCCAGTAACGTCATTCTGGCCGAACAATTCGCCGAAGTCTTCGATGGCTTCTCGATCGGTTCTAATGACTTGACCCAGCTCACTTTGGGTCTGGACCGTGACTCTTCCTTAGTGGCACATATCTTTGATGAACGCAACCAAGCGGTTAAAGATATGGTGACGATGGTCATTCAAACCGCGAAGAAAACGGGTCGCAAGATTGGGATCTGCGGTCAAGCGCCTTCGGACTATCCCGAATTTGCACGCTTCCTCGTGGAACTGGGTATCGACTCCATCAGTTTGAACCCCGACTCTGTGATGAAGACTCTCCTCGACATCGCCAAGTTGGAAGAAACCATGAAATAATCTAGCTTTTCAGTAAGATAGATAGATCGGCGGGAGAGTCAACTCTCCCGCGCCAGAAAAAAAGCCCGCATCAGCGGGCTTTTCTTGATCTGGTGGGGTTCGCAGAGGGGGGAAGAACCTCACTCCCCTAGCCCCCTCTCCTTGTAAAGGTGAGGGGGGAAGAACCTCACCCCCCTAGCCCCCTCTCCTTGTAAAGGTGAGGGGGGGACAAGAGGATAAGGAAAGCAGGAATGGTATAAATATTTGATGAGGTAAATCAGGGGCAGTATCAGTGGATTTTAGCTCTAACTTGAACCTGAAACGAGTGCTGATCCTCGGTGGAACCGGAGATGCTCGGGAGTTAGCCGATCGCATGGCTGAAATCCCCGGGGTGGAAGTGATAACCTCTTTAGCCGGTCGAACTCGGATGGCGGTGGTGCGATCGCAAAACACTCGGATTGGTGGGTTTGGTGGCGTGGCAGGACTGAGCCAGTATTTGCGAGAACAGCACATTGATCTGCTGATTGATGCCACCCATCCCTTTGCGGCGCAAATTTCAGGGAATGCCGCTGAGGCTGCTGCTGCGGTGGCTATTCCCCGTTTAATGCTGATGCGTCCCGGGTGGGAACGTCAGGAGGGCGACTGCTGGATTGAAGTCGAGAGCCATCAAGCCGCAGCAGGGGTATTACCAACCCTTGCTCACCGGATTTTTCTCACGATTGGTCGGCAAGAATTGGCTGCCTTTGCTCACTTGCAAGATTTGTGGTTTCTGATGCGGATGATTGATCCACCCTCACCGGATGCAGCAGTTCCCCCAGGCAAGTTGCTGTTGGAACGGGGGCCATTTGGCCTAGACGATGAGCGATCGCTGTTGCAGCAGTATCAGATTGGGGCGATCGTCAGTAAAAACAGTGGCGGTGATGCCACTTATGCCAAAATCATTGCTGCCAGGGAGTTAAGCATTCCGGTGGTGATGATCCAACGTGCACCTGTCCCACCCGGAGACAGGGTGGCAGATGTTGAGGGAGCCTTAGCATGGCTTAAAAGTAGGTTGTAGCTGAGATCTTGCACCAGTTGCAACAACCAGCGGGGGTTAAAAACCCCGCCTCATAGCTCAAGTCGTCTTTAGACGACTGCAAGTCTTATCCCGTGGTGTTTTCAGTCGATTGAAACCGACTTAAGCTGTTAGGCCGCCAATCGTTTTAACCCCCGCCAGTTGTGGCAACAGGTACTTCAGTCGGTTGAAGCCGACTTGAGCTGTTAGGCGGAGGTTTTAACCCCCGCCGGTTGTTGCTTCACCACCACCCATTGAGTGACGGGTGCCATTGCCTTCCAGCCTAAAAATTTTCCCACAGGTTCCGCTCGTTGAATGGCAATGCGGGTGAGGTGACCTCCCCATTGGCGATATCCTTGGAAGAGGGTTTGTTCGCTCTCGACGGTGACGGCATTGGCGACGAGACGACCGCCGGGACGCAGGGCCTGCCAGCAGGTTTCTAGGAGGTCCGGTGTGGTAACACCCCCCCCGATGAAGATGGCATCGGGTTCGGGGAGGTTTTTGAGGGCATCGGGGGCGGGTTTGGGGATGATAGTGAGGTGAGGTACGCCCAATGCGTTGGCATTGTTGGCAATGTATTGTAGGCGAGTGGGATGTTGCTCAATAGCGATCGCTCGACAACGGCGATCGGTCCGCATCCATTCAATAGCGATCGAACCACAGCCTGCTCCCACATCCCACAGCAGTTGTCCCGGCAGGGGTGCAAGGCTGGATAAGGTAACTGCACGCACTTCTCGTTTTGTCAACTGTCCATCATGGTGGTAGGCGGTGTCCGGTAGTCCTGGAGTCTGGGGAGAGAGGGGGGAGAAAGCGGGGGAGTGGACATGAATGGCGATCGTATTCAGATTATCCAGTTCGGTCTCAGTCCAGGTGGCGGCAATGCCCTCAGTCAGACGTTCCTGGGGGCCGCCCATGCGCTCTAACACCGTCATTTGACTATTGCCATACCCCTGGGATGTGAGAGATTCGGCGACAGTGGAGGGGGTAGTTTTGTCCGCACTGAGGACAAGAATTTGGGCCCCGGGATACAGGACGGCATTTAACAGGGCCGGGTCTCGTCCACAGAGGCTGAGAGTTTCCACCTCAGTCCGGGACCAACCTAGGCGCGCACAGGCTAGACTGAAGGCAGAGGGAGCAGGAACGAGGGTCATTTCAGTGATGGGAATGTGGCGCAGGAGGGTGACACCAATGCCGTAGCACAGAGGGTCACCAGTGGCTAACACACAAATGGCTTGTCCGCGACGCTGGATCACCTGCTGCACCGAGTCGGCAATGGGAGAAGTCCAGAGGAGTTTTTCTTGGCTGTCTTCTGGCGGCAACATAGCGAGATGACGTTCTCCACCAACGATAACTGTAGCTTGAGCCAGGAGCGATCGGGCCACAGGACTAATTCCCGCTATCCCATCTTCCCCAATCCCCACAACCGATAACCACTTCTGCACATTCCCCTCCTGGCCTGACCTGCTGCCATTTTATAAGAAAAAAACCAGGTTTCTCGCCGCATCGGGTGTTTTTTAGCAAAAATAGCGGTTCCAAGAGTGATAGTCTATAAGAACGAGCCGTGTCAAGGTGCAATCCCACGAATTTTTGTTCTTTCTTCAAGAGCCTGCTCAGTCCGCTATTATACCCAACCTGATTCAAGAACTCTTGGACTGTTCTAATTAGAAAACGGACAATTACATGGGTATCCGAACCTTTGACATTGATTCTCCGGGCAGCGAATCGAGAGCAAGACGCAAAAGCGAACCAAAAATTACAAGACAAAATTCAGGCTCTGGGGGTCGGAATTGCATTTGGGGCAATTTTTGCCTCGACTTCGGCTTTAATTTTCCAGGAACCGATCGCCTATCCTTGGCAACCTAATCACGGGGACAATTTACATCGGTTTGCGATCGCCCTGTTGTTGAGTATTGGGGCGGCTGTGGTGGCTTGGAAGGTCGCTAAACTGTTGATTGGATGGAGTCGAAACTAGGCAAAATCAAGGAAACGAAAACCGGAGTTACTTATTATTTGATGTCGAACCCTTTTAGGGTGGGTTGATTCGAGAATCAACCCTACAGTCGGAGGTTGGGTCAAGTCGTAGGTTAGGTGAAGCGAAGGGCAAAACCCAACCAATCCGGGTTAAATGTTGGGTTACATTGCATTCGGTCCAACCTACTGGACAAGTCGTAGTCGGAGGTTGGGTAAGGCGAAGCGCGCCACCCAACAAATTGAGGTCAAATGTTAGGTTACATTGCATTCCACCCAACCTACAAAGTTTATAATCCAAAAGAGTTGGATCTTAGGAAAGAATCATGAGCATTTACTTGGGGATTGACATTGGTGCTACCACCGTCAAACTGGGATTATTTGATCCAGAAAAAGGGGTCATCGGAAAAAGGTTAGATCGTCCCTGCAAAGCATCTGAGGGTCCCGACGCTACCGTAAATGTGATTAAAACCGCCACCAGTGAGCTACTCCAAGCCAATGATCTACAATTCAAGGATTTAAAAGCCATTGGTGCTTGTTGTCCCACTCCTATTGATGCTTCGGGAATGTGTGTTTATCCCACCAATATTGATCACTCTTGGCAAGGGGTCAACGTCAGGCAAAAACTTTCCGAGGCTCTCCAGTTGCCAGCCCTCCTCCTCAATGATGGAGACGCGGCTGCTTACCGGGAATACAGGGTCCGCGAGGCTCAAAATAAGGCCTCTTCCTGCATGGCTCAGTTTATTACCGGAACCGGATTAGGTGGCGCTTTGATTATCAACGGGAAAATCTGGTCGGCTCCGGCGGTTTCCGCAGAATTGGGTCATATTTGTATTAATAGTTCTGAAAATGCGGATCCCTGCGGATGTGGTGCGAGGGGATGTGTGGAAACGAGAGCCTCTTTATTGGGTCTGAGAAATATGGTTAAACACCGACAGGCTAAGGGGAATGTGCCGGAAGCGTTACAAGGAGAGCATATAGAGGTGGCGAAAACCCTGCGTCGCTTGGGTCAAATGGATGATCCTCTGTCCGATGTTGTCGCGATTTGGCAAGAGTATTTTACAAGCCTGGGTATAGCGGCTCGTAATGTCGTCAATACGGTAGGCTGTGACCTGATTGTGATTTCTGGGGGAGCGCAAGAAAAGGAAAAAACGGCATCCGATGGGGCATATCAACGATTTAAACAGGATGCGATCGCCTCGATTCGTCAGGGAATTGACCAGAGTTTCCCCCATCTCACCCAGACAAGGGTGGAATGGTCTATTGATACGCTCCTAGATAGTGCGGCTTACGGTGCAGCTCAATATGCCAGTGTGACAGGGAATACCACGTTGTAGGTTGGGTAAAGCGAAGCGCCACCCAACAAATCCGGGTCAAATGTTGGGTTACATTGCATTCGGTCCAATGGACAAGTAAAGAATTGTAGCACTGCCCACCGACATTAAGTTGGGCAGTACCCACCCTACTCTAGTCAGCCCCGATTCTGTGGTAAACTACCCTAACTTGATGCTGGGGAAGTCCGGTGGGATTCCGGTACTGTGCCGCAACTGTAATGCCATAGCAGAGGGAGCGATTTGAGAGGGGAAGTTGCTAATACCAACTCTCAAAAAATGCCCATCTGAAAGCGAGTCAGAATACCAGCCTCAAGGGGTTTCTAAATCTGAGGAACCCTAACCCTATAGTTCTGCGTTGCACAGAGAGGGAGGAGACTGTGGCTTGGTTAATGGAACCGAATGTTTGTCCGGGGCTATTCTATGGCACATCTGCCCAGGATGGCTACTTAATTCGCATTCGGACTCCCGGTGGGTTCCTGAATGCCCAGCAAGGACGGGTACTGGCGACCCTGGCGCAAACTTGGGGAAGCGACGTGATCCAGGTGACGAATCGCGCTAATTTGCAAATTCGGGCAGTTCAAGGCGCTCCTACGGCTGAAGTCCTGGAAACATTACAGTCTCTAGGGTTAGCCTCGGAAAATCCCCGCCTCGATCATCTGCGGAATGTGATGACGAGCCCGACGGCGGGAATTGATGCTCAAGAGTTGATCGATACCCGTCCGTTGGTAACCGCTTTGGATGCTTATATTCAACATCATCCGGAACTGGTAGGACTTCCGGCAAAGTTTAGTCTGGGCATCGATGGAGGCGGTGCGGTGGGAATTGGCACGCGATCGCCCGTTCCTTGGGAACATCGGTATAACGAGATTCAGCTTTCAGCAGTGGTTGGATATAGCCAAGAGGTCTATTTTCAACTCTACCTCGGGGCGGACAAACAATTATGGGATACTCAGATGTTGATTCCCCCAGATGACTGCGTGGCTGTGGTGGGGGCTTTGGTAAAGGTCTATTTGGACTATGTAAATCAACGGGCGGGAAGGGCTAAAAAGCCCCGGATGAAGCATCTCTTACAAGACTGGGGGGGACGGCGCTATCTGCAAGCGGTATTGTCGCTGACTCATCCCTTGCCTCTGGTGCGGGAGGCGGTCCCCCAGCGGCCCAGTCAGCCCTACGCCCATTTAGGGGTTCAGGGTCAAAGACAAGGGGGGTTCTCTTACATCGGGATTCATCTGAGATTAGGGCAACTCACCCCAACTCAACTCCAGGGATTGGCAGAATTATCCCAAACCTTTGGCAGTCAGGGGCTGCGGTTAACGCCCTGGCAAACGATTTTACTGCCGGATATTCGGGATCCAGAGGTGGCTGAGGTGTTGCAGCATCTGGCGGGGTTAGGATTGGGGGTGTCTGATGAACGGGTGGAGGCGGCGATCGTTGCCTGTGCGGGCAAACCGGGCTGTGCTTCGGCGGTGACGGCGACTCAGAGGGATGCGATCGCCCTTCAGGATTATCTCAATGAGCACCTGAGCCTAGAGTACCCGGTGAATATTCACTTGACCGCCTGTCCCAAGTCTTGCGCTCAACCCAGTCCAGCAGAAATCACCCTATTGGGGACAACTATTGAGCAGTCGGGTCAGACCCTAGAGGGCTATCATATTTATGTGGGTCGGGTGGAGAGCAACTCGGACTCGGGCGATCTTGCCCTTGAGTCCCAATCTATTCCCCATCAACATTATCTAGGCGAGGTAACAACCCCTGAACTGCCATCACGAATTGCTCAATTACTGGCTTTCTATCAACAACATCGGACAACGCCGGAGGAATCGTTTCCAGCCTTTACTCATCGATTTGATATCAACCAACTTCAACTGTTGATATGAAATCTGGTATTGAAAGTCGGGAAAAATCTGCACCCTAAAGGGTGAGGCACTTGCGGACGTAGACGCACCTGCGGGGGCTATAGAGTAGGGTGGGCACTGCCCACCGACATTAAGGTGGGCAGTGCCCACCCTACTAGCACGTCTAGGCTAAAATTGTGGGTAAAAATTTCTGAGTTCCCGCCTTGGCAAGGCGGGTTAGGAGGGATAGAACCCACAATTTTAAGCTGGACGCGCTACTACTATAGAGAAAACAAATTTTTGATAGGCGGATTTGGTATGATGGCGGGCTTTACTGTTTAGAAGGGGATGAGATTAGAAATTGCATGATGGATTATATTCGCAATGGGGAGGACATCTACCGTCAATCTTTTGCCATCATTCGTGCCGAGGCTGATTTAGAACAATTGCCCGATGATTTGGCTCATGTGGCGGTGCGGTTAATCCATGCCTGCGGGATGACGGATATTGTGGAGGATTTGCAGGCATCAGAAAATGCGGTTCGGGTGGGACGAGAGGCGTTGCGGGCGGGTGCGCCGATTTTATGCGATTCGCAAATGGTGGCGAATGGGATTACCCGCAAACGATTACCCGCAAACAATCCGGTGATTTGTACCCTGAATGAGTCTGAAGTGCCAGAGATTGCCAGACGGATCGAGAATACGCGATCGGCGGCGGCGATCGAACTGTGGATCCCGCATCTGGAAAATGCCGTAGTAGCGATCGGGAATGCCCCCACTGCCCTGTTTTATCTCTTGGAAGGATTGGATCGGGGATTTCCTAAACCGGCCTTGATTCTAGGGTTTCCCGTGGGATTTGTGGGTGCTGCTGAATCGAAGGCGGAACTGGCGGCCAATAGTCGCGGCGTCCCCTTTATGACGCTTCAAGGTCGGCGGGGGGGGAGTGCGATCGCAGCGGCGGCAGTGAATGCGTTAGCAAAGGAGAATGAACTTTGAATACAGGTAAACTCTACGGTTTGGGCATTGGTCCAGGGGACCCGGAACTCCTCACTCTCAAAGCCCACCGCATCTTGACGACGGTGCCGGTGATTGCCTATCCTACCCTGGAGAATGGCAAAGTATTGGCCCGGGCGATCGTGGCGGACTTTATCCGTCCTGACCAGATTGAAATTCCCATGCCTCTGCCCTTTAGTGTGGAGCGATCGTCTCAACCTCATTACGATCGCGCGGCTGAAACAATTGCCGAATACCTCGCGGCAGGGCAAGATGTGGCGGTGCTCTGTGAAGGAGAACCGATGTTATATGGCTCATTTATGTACCTGTTTCAACGGTTAGCACCGCGCTTTCCCACGGAAGTGGTGCCGGGTATTTCTTCGACGATGGCGAGTGCGGCAATGTTGGGTGCGCCGATTACCTTCCGCAATGATGTCTTGAGCATTATGCCAGCAACGCTGGATGCCGAGACTTTGCGCGATCGCCTCGCCGTGGCAGATGCAGCAGTCATCATCAAACTGGGGAGACACTTTGCCAAAGTTCGCACCATCCTCGATGAATTAGGATTACTCGATCGCGCCCTTTACATCGAACGGGCGACTCAACCCAATCAGCGAATTGTCCCGATTACGGAACTCGATCCTGCCGAGGTGCCTTACTGGGCACTGATTCTCATTCCTAGCCAAACTCAACCCCAGTAGGCGAGTAGGCGAGTAGGCGAGGCGAGGGTTAAAACCCACGCCTAAAAGCTAAAGTCGTCTAAAGACGACTGCAAGTCTTATCCTGTGGGATTTTTAGCAATTGATTATTATCCATGCTCAAGGATCAATTACATATAAATGCTCCGGCGATTGTCATTTTGGGAGAGGCGAGTCTTCCCGTTGCTCGTCAGATTCAAACTGCTATTCCAGAAGCGATGATTTATGGATTAGCAACTCGCACCCAATCGGTGGATCACCCTTACGACAACTTTGGGGAAACGGTGCGGGAATTGTTTCAAACGGGTACTCCCATCCTGGGGGTTTGTGCTGCCGGGATTTTGATTCGCACGATCGCCCCGCTCCTAAGCAATAAGTGGCAGGAACCTCCGGTGGTGGCGATCGCCGAGGATGGCAGTGCCGTTGTCCCGCTTTTGGGCGGATTGCAGGGGGTGAATCATCTCGCAAGGCAAATTGCTAAGGTTTTGCAAGTAGCGCCAGCGATTACCACCACCGGCGAACTGCGCTTTCAAACCACCCTCTTGTCACCCCCGCCTGGATACGAGTTGGTCAATCCCGATGATGCCAAAACTTTTATTGCCAATTTACTGGGGGGAGCCCGGGTTCAACTGATTGGGGAAGCGCCCTGGATTGCCCAGAGTCGTTTGCCGATTGTCCCAGAATCCGAGGCGGGGGACAATACCCTGAGAATTGAGATTCTGTCTCCGAATCGGGAGGGGGTGATGTCCTCTCCGGGTCCCGATTGTTTGGTCTATCGGTTCAATCCCACCCACCCCACCTCCCCCGGAAAGCTGGCAATTATTGGCACGGGTCCGGGTTCAAGCGCTTGGATGTCCCCGGAAGTGAAGGAGATGCTGCAAGCGGCGACGGATTGGGTGGGGTATAAAACCTATCTGGATCTGGTGGAACTGTGGCGAAAACCCTCCACTATCCGCCATGAATCGGATAACCGGGTGGAACTCGATCGCGCTCGTGCGGCCTTGGATTTAGCCGCTACAGGACGAACGGTGGCGGTGATTTCATCAGGGGATCCGGGGATTTATGGGATGGCGGCGGCGGTTTTTGAGGTGCTAGAGCAATCTCCTCAACCGGGGTGGGAGTCGATTGAGATTCAGGTTTATCCGGGAATTTCCGCCATGCAAGCGGCGGCGGCCCAGGTGGGTGCCCCCCTCGGCCATGATTTTTGTGTGATTTCCCTCTCGGATATTCTCAAATCTTGGGAAGCGATCGCCTCACGGATTGCAGCAGCAGCTCAGGCAGATTTTGCAGTCGCCTTCTATAATCCCGTCTCGAAACAGCGCACTTGGCAACTGGAAAAGGCGAAAGAGATGTTGTTGCAGTGGCGATCGGCCCAGACTCCGGTAATTTTAGCCCGAAATTTAGGCAGACCCGGACAAACGGTGACGGTTAAATCCCTCGGAGAATTAGCGAGTAGCGATGCGGATATGCGAACGTTAGTGTTGATTGGCTCTAGTAAAACTCGCATCCTACAGCAGCGATCGGGCAAACAATGGGTGTACACGCCGCGACATTATGGAAATTCCCAAACATAAATCATCCCCATTGGGTTGTTAAAGCAATTGTAGGGTAGGCTGTTGCTTACCCTATTCCTACAAAACTTACGCATTATTTAATATCTAACCCTTGCAGGTAGGGTTGATTCGCGAATCAACCCTATAGAGTTCCTCCTTTAACCAACCGAAGTCGGCATTTTGAGCGATCGCTCGACTTTATCCCTAGGACGCCGGTACAGTAAAGGTTAGAAACCAGGTTTCTAAACAGAAATCTGGGTAATTAGCCACAAATTAGGCTCAGAAACCTGGTTTCTTTTCCTAGCTGCTCTAATACTCTACCGGCGCCCTAGAGAGCTTTAGTTGTCGGCGGCATCACTACTTTTTTGGCTAACCCAACGGTTTTTAAAAGCCAAATCGCCCACCAAGTCATATCCAATTCCCACCAGCGCCAACCGGCTTTGGCAACATTGGGATAAGCATGATGATTATTATGCCATCCTTCGCCATAAGTGAAAATGGCCGCCCACCAGAGATTCCGGGAATTATCCTCTGTGGGAAAGGTTTTATATCCCCACAGATGGGTAACCGAGTTAATCAGCCAAGTGCTGTGCCATAGCAGCACAATTCGCACAAACACGCCATAGACGATAAAGGGCCAACCGCCTAAGAGATACAGGACAACCACTAACGGGATTTGCAGCAAGAGAGAGTAGCGATCAAGCCAACGGTAGAAGGGATCACGAGCTAAATCTGGAGCGAATCGGTTATACAATTCTTTGTTGAAAAATTCGGGACGCGGATAAATCATCCAGAGGAGATGACTCCACCAAAAGCCCTTACGCGCCGAATAGGGGTCTTTGATTTCATCTTCAGTATAGGCATGATGTAGCCGATGTCCGGCAGTCCAGAAAATGGGTCCGCCTTGGAGTGCCGATGCACCGACGAGGGCGATCGTATATTCTAGCCATTTCGGAACTTGAAAACTCCGATGGCTCAAAAGGCGATGATAGCCCAAACAAATGCCAATACTTCCTAAAAACCAGTGGAGTAATAACATTACCCCTAATGCGGACCAGGAAAAGCACCAGGGTGCAAATAAAGCAAGGCAATGAATGGCAATAAAAAATGCGGTAATCACCCAATTTAACTTGGATTGATTTTCCGGTGAATTTGGCATCGATTCTAACTGCATACACACTTCCTCAACCACACAATAATTCCCGTGAAAACCCGCACCCTAAAGGGTGGGGTTATACGGACAAAGCCTGCCTACGCAGGCTAGTTTATGACCTTGTTCCCTGGCAGAGCCAGGGAATGCCAATTGGAGGCTCTGCCTCTTGTTTCCTACGAACATGAAGAGAACGAATGAAGTCGTTACTACGAACATGAAGAGAACGAATGAAGTCGTTACTACGAACATAAAGAGAACGACTGAAGTCGTTACTACGAACCGGACTCTAAATTGCTTTAGAGAAACTATTTAACGCTTTTTTGCTCAGATAAGTATCAAAGACAGCCGCCACATTCCGAACGAGCAAGCGTCCCGCTGGGGTGACTTCGATATGATTGGGGGATAGGCGCACTAATCCATCGGCTTCTAGCTGGTGTAACTCTAATTGTTCGGCTGCAAAATATTCATCAAAATCGCAATCGAAGCTGAGGTGATATTTTTGCTCAAACTCATTTTTAGAGAGCTTAAATTGACACATCAACTCCATAATCACCATCCGGCGCAGGATGTCATCGGCACTCAGACTCACCCCTTTTTCAATCGGTAACTGATTTGAATCAATCGCTTGATAATAGTCTTTCAAGCGTTTGTGATTCTGGGTATAGACATCATGGAGCATACTAATGGAAGTCATCCCCAACCCAATTAAATCCGATTCCGGTTTGGTGGTATATCCCTGGAAGTTGCGATGCAGTTGCCCTTCCCGTTGGGCGATGGCCAACTCATCATCAGGTTTGGCAAAATGATCCATGCCAATAAACTGATAATCTGCTTCCCCTAAATCCTCGATCGCCATCTTTAAGATATCCATCTTTTCCGATGCCGGAGGCAGCGCATCCTCCGGAATCAATCGCTGCACAGGTTTTAACCAAGGCACATAGGCGAAATTAAATACCGCAATTCGGTCCGGGTCCAGTTGCGTCGTTTTATGAATCGTATCCCGGAACGTCTCCAAAGTTTGAAACGGCAACCCATAAATCAGGTCCACATTCACACTCTCAAATCCCGCATCCCGCACCCAATCCATCACCTGAAACAGCATCGCTTCCGGCTGAATCCGATTCACCGCTTTCTGCACCTTCGGATTAAAATCTTGAATTCCAAAGCTAATCCGGTTAAATCCCAAATCTTGTAAAAACAACAGATAGTTTTTATCTAAAAACCGGGGATTCACCTCAATCGAAACTTCTGCATTTTCCTCAAACCGGAAATACCGATTAATCGTCGTCCACAACTGCTCCACTTGAGGAAGCGATAAATAATTCGGCGTCCCTCCCCCCCAGTGCATTTGATTCACGGAACGAGCCGTATCCACCAGTTCCGCCATTGCCCGAATTTGACGAGTCAAATAATCCAGATAAGGTTCAGCCAAGGATTTCCGCTGGGTGATGATAGTATTGCACCCACAGAAATAACAAGGAGTTTCACAAAAAGGAATATGGCAATACAGGGATAGGGGAGTTTTCTTATAGTTGCCAACAGCAATAGCCGCTCTAAATCCTACTTCTTCAAACTCAGGTTTCAATTCCGTCGCCGGTGGATAGCTCGTGTAACGTGGCACCGGACGGTCATACTTGTTCAACAAATCAGCATCAAATTCAACGGTAGAAATTAAAGCGTTCATGGGATTTAGATGACGTTTACAACTCAATGGTTTAACAAAATTTCTCCGGTCCCCTCCCCTTACCAAGGGTGGGGTTCTTCCGGTCCCCTCCCCTTAGCAAGGGGAGGGTTAGGGTGGGGTTCTCTCCGGTTTCCTCGTGAGGATTTGAGGAAAAATCAAGCGCCTACTTCCGCCGGTATAGAAGCAGAATGGCGAGAATGTCTCTCGGTACTTCCCGGTTTATCCTGCTTAGTGAGCAACTCAAACACATGAGTCCCGATCGCCGCTTTGACATCATCTTCCAACTCATGCACCACATCTCGGTTCAGGTGAAACGCATAGTTAGCTTCTTCCACAATCCGTTCAATGGTTGCCTCATCGACAGGTAAGGAATTCAAAGCATCCCGATACTTTTCCTTAAATGCTCGTCGCGCTTCTGCGGTGGGAATTGCCTCAAATTCATGGAGTGAGGTTCCTTGATTCTCCGGTAAATCCAGTGCCGATCGAATAATTTTTTTTAAACTTTGGCCCCCGGAAAGGTCTCCCATATAGCGAGTATAGGCATGAGCAATCAGCAGTGCCGGGTCAGTATCTGCCAGTTGCTGAAGGCGATCAACATAAATCTGACCCGCATTTAAGGGGACAATCTGCTCGCGCCAGTTTTCACCATAATAAAAGGCGAGGTCTTTTTCCAGATTCGCCGTGCGGTTGAGTTCGGGGAAATACATCGGTCCGACTACCGGATCATCCTGGTGTCGTCGCATCGCTTCTTCCATCACACAATACACCCCATAGAGATTCGCCAGCAACTTGCGGAAGGGCTCCCGCTCGACAATCCCTTTGAGGAAGCATTTCATATAAGCTGTATTTTCAGCAGCAGTATGGGACTTTTGGGTTCCTTCTCTCAGACGGTTGGCTAAATCGTGGCTCATGTTAAATGACCTTTTTCCTTTCAGATTGATCTGGGTAATGCCGGTTGGGGCCATCTCCAGCAAGGGAAACCGCGACCGACTTCAGCCAGTATATAACCATACGGCGATAAAGCAATAGTCTGTTACATAACTTAACGGTTGTCAAACGTTAACGATTGTTACGGTTTTGGGGTAAGGGTCTTTTCAAAATTGAAAAAGTATTATAACTTGAAAGCTATTAAGTTTTTTTCGAGGATCCGCCCATGATTGCTACCCCATCCCCGGCCCCTGCTGAGATGACCGTCACCAAAACCAAGGCCCTAAAGGAAAATATCCTGACCCCCCGATTTTATACAACCGACTTCGAGAAGACCGCCAATTTAGATTTATCCGCCCAGGAAACCGAGTTGCGGGCGATGTTAGAGGAAATGCGGGCAGACTACAACCGCCATCACTTCGTGCGGAATGAGGAGTTTGCCCAATCCTGGGATCACATTACCGGAGAAGCGCGCCAAGCCTTTATTGATTATTTGGAACGGTCCTGCGTGTCGGAGTTTTCCGGGTTTCTGCTGTTTAAGGAACTCTCGCGCAACCTGAAACAAAAGAGTCCTTTGTTGGCGGAAATGTTTAGTTTAATGGCTAGAGATGAAGCGCGTCATGCCGGATTTTTAAATAAGGCGATGGCCGATTTTGGCTGTACGATGGATTTGAGCTATCTGACGAAAAATCGGGTTTATACGTTTTTCCCAATTGAGTGGGTGTTGTACACGGTTTATCTGTCGGAGAAGATTGGGTATTGGCGTTATATTATTATTTATCGGCATCTGGAACAGCATCCAGAGCATCAGTTTTATCCGTTGTTCAACTATTTTGAAAGCTGGTGTCAGGATGAAAACCGGCATGGGGATATTTTCAAGGCGTTGCTGCGATCGCAACCCAAACTCTGGCAAACCTGGACTTCCCGCTTGTGGAGTCGCTTTTTCCTGCTGACGGTGTTCGCCACCCATACTTTAACGGTGCATGAACGGACGGGATTTTATTATGCTTTGGGAATCGGCCCCACAGAGTTTGATCGGGAAGTGATTCGCAAAACCAATGAAACAGCACTGCGCGCATTTCCATCGGGTCTGAATACTGAACATCCAGAGTTTTTCCCTCGGTTACAGAAGTGTTGTGACTTGAATGAGAAGCTGTCGGAAATTGATGCCAGTTCTCAACCGAAGTGGATCAAGGCGTTGAAGAAATTACCCTTTCAACTGTCAATTTTCGGCCATTTGCTGCGGATTTATTTCCTTAAAGGCATTGATGCTGAGGCATTACGGGGAACGGTTCGATAACAGTTCGGGGACTGAGCCGATCGCCCTTTATCCGTGAGTCAAGGGGC
Organism: Laspinema palackyanum D2c; assembly: GCF_025370875.1. Classification (NCBI taxonomy): domain Bacteria; kingdom Bacillati; phylum Cyanobacteriota; class Cyanophyceae; order Oscillatoriales; family Laspinemataceae; genus Laspinema; species Laspinema palackyanum. Next base: position 102,141 of record NZ_JAMXFD010000016.1, on the reverse strand, counting down.
GATCGTTACTCATATCAGGACCTTAACTGGATGCCTCTAATTCTCCCTGTTCTTGCAAACGTCGTTTGCGAGCATAGAGTTGAATAATCACCGCAAAGGCGATAATTGCGGCAATGGTTCCCCAAGTGACAATATCCGTGGGAAAATTGTTTTTGAAAATGGCTAAGAACACCACTAAAGCCAATATAATAGTTGGAACTTCATTTAAACGTCGCATTTGGATGCCACTAATGGTACAAGTTCCTTCCTCCAACTGACGAATCACCCGGCCACAGTAATGATGGAAGCCGACTAAGGCCAAGACTAACAACAGTTTGACATGAAGCCAAGTTTCCTTAAAAACCCCGGGTTCCTGGTAGATAATGCCCGCCGCCATGACAATTGTAAAAATCATCGCAGGTCTCATAATTAATTTATAAAGCCGTTTTTCCATGCGGTTATATTCGGTTTTGAGCGCGGATCTAACGGCTTCCGGGCGGTCACTGGCTTCAATATGATAGACAAATAACCGGGGTAAATAAAACAATCCGGCAAACCAAGCGACAAAGCCAATAATATGGAACGACTTAAACCAGAGATACGCCATAAACTTTGATTACTCCTTGGAAGACAAGCTGGGAATGGATTCGAGAGGCGATCGCGAGGATTGGGTCCAGATGCCCCCGAAACCGGCGACTGGCCTAGGGCCAGAAATCACTTTAATATCATACCGATTCCCGGCACCAAACCCCATCTCAAATCAGCTTGTTTTTTTGTAAAGGCTGCCATCAGGCATGATCGCCTCTTCTAAATTAGCATCAATCAGAATCGCGCCCGTCAAATCAGCCCCGCGTAAATCAGCCCCGCGTAAATTGACCCCCGTCAAGTCCGCAAAACTCAGGTCAACCTCCCGTAAATTTGCTTCACTCAGATCCGCTGCACCCTGTTGAAACGTCCGATTCAGATGAGCGCGACAGAGCTTTGCACCTTCTAAATCCGTTTGATATAACAACGCGCCACTGAGGTTGGCGTAGCACAAATCCGCATAAGCTAAAATAGCCCGCCCTAAATCTGTTACTTGGTCAGAAGTGGGACGGAAATCCGCTTCAAATAAGTTCGCCCGAGATAACCGACTGCCGACTAAATTGGCACCACATAAACTGGCTTTACTGAGGTTTGCTAACTCTAAATTGGCATAAGTCAGTTTGGCACCACTCAAATCAGCTTCCCGGAGAACAGCGCGATACAAATCCGCTTCAGTTAAATCAGTTCCCCACATCAGTGCTTCGCTCAAATCTGCCTCGCGAAAACTGGCGCGACTGAAGTCAGTTTTACCCAGTCGAGTTTGTCGTAAATCGGCTTGATTCAAATTGATGCCGTGGAAATGACCATCAATTAAATCCGCCTCCCGAAGATTGGCTTTCCGAAAACTGCGATCGCCTTCAAGATATCGTTTTTGAATTTCTTCACTATTCATGGAGTTTCTCGTTAAAGGATGAGTGGACAGTAACTGTTTGATGAAAACAGTTTATCATGGTAACTCCCCAGGCTTGAGGGTCTCAACACCCCATTCATTCAAGGGATTGGGATTCAGAATTGCTGCGGTTTAGCCAATTCTGAACCCTCAACTATAAATCTGCGGGTTTTCCCTCTCAAAATTCCCAAATTTTGTCAGAGTTTCCTGATATTTGTTAACCCGGGAAGGCCACTCCAAACAATAAAATTTTTTCTTCAAGACTGCTAAGGTTTAGACTTGCATCAATCGTTTAAGCAAATTGCCTTTTTCGTATCGAAAAATTTTACAAAAGGAAATTTCTGAGAAAGCCTAAAAAAAGGAGTATAGCCAACCGCTATACTCCTTTTTTTAGGTTTTTAAATTTTAATGACTACTTCACTTGATTGTAAGGAAGTTTAGCCAGCAGCATTCCCATTGCACAAGTATTACTAATGCCAGCAAAGACTAAACCGGCCCCTACAAACCCACTCAGAAATAAAAACCCGGGGTTCACAAAATAACCGAGGACTGTGCCCGTAAACACCAAGGTTCCTGCGACAATTTGCACCTGACGGAAAATCGAAATCGGGGCATTTTTATTCACTTCTACCGAATATCCCGCTTGTTTCCAGCCGTTGATGCCTCCTTTAAGCTGCATCACCTCGGGAACCCCTACTGCTAAGAGTTTTTGCGCCGCTTGTTGGGAACGGTTGCCACTTTGACAGTAGAGAACGATATCGTTGTCCCCCTGCAATTTAGGCGAGTGGGGGTCAAATTGAGACAGGGGTAATAGGGTAGCGCCTTTAATATGTTCTCCAGCGAATTCCCCAGGTTCTCGAACATCAATCAGGGTAACTTTTTGCTCATCTAGCCCATTTTTGAGAGTCAAGGCATCAATATCTAGAAGTTGATTGTTGGTTTTGTGGGTCGTCATCGTTAGCCTCTAAGGGGGTTACTTTAATTGAGGATAGACAACATTGGGTTGTCATGAACCATTGAAAAAGTTTAGAACGTTTAGTGAAATTAATCTATTTCGAGATTAGAACTCTCCGGGGTCAGAGTGGCTGGGCCGTTTGAGTAGATTTACTCAACTCCAGACTTCCACTATTTCACCTGAGTGGTCAATTTCCGTTAATTCCATTACTATATAGTAGTAAATCTATAACTGTCAATTTGTCTGGATATGCTCACAGTAGAGGCTACTAATCGCACCCCAGGAGAAAAGGCGATCGCCTCTTAAGGGTACTGCTAGACTCAGGTCGAGTCAACCGTACAACTTGACAATGGCTAACGGCTAAGGAGAAACGACCCATGCTATTCCGCCAACTGTATGACAACGAAACCAGTACATATACTTATTTAATTGCTGACGAAACCACCAAAGAAGCGGTCCTAGTGGATCCTGTGATTGAGCAAGTCGATCGCGATTTGCAACTGCTGGAAGAGTTGGGATTAACCTTGCGCTATTGCTTGGAAACCCATATTCATGCGGACCACATCACGGGTACAGGAGAGTTGCGATCGCGCACGAACTGTCAGGGAGTGGTCCCCGAAAATGCCAGTGCTGCCTGTGCCGATCGCTTCATCAAAGATGGGGAAATTTTGCAGGTGGGAGACATCGAAATTAAAACCATTGCCACCTGGGGACATACCGATAGTCATAATGCCTATCTCGTCAATGGCGATCGCATTTTAACCGGAGACTCCCTACTAATTCGCGGATGTGGACGAACGGATTTTCAAAGTGGAAATCCCGGATTACTTTATGATTGTATTACCGAAAAAATCTTCACCTTACCCGATAAAACCTTCGTCTATCCCGGTCACGACTACAAAGGCAGAACCGTCTCCACCATTGGTGAAGAAAAGAACTATAACCCTCGGTTTGTCGGCAAAAACCGTGATAGTTTCATCGAACAAATGAACAACCTGAATTTGCCAGACCCCAAGAAAATTGCCGAAGCCGTTCCTGCCAATGAAGGCTGTGGTAAACCCGCAGTTGTTTAGACCCTCACCCTAAATCCCTCTCCCAAAATGGGAGAGGGACTTTGAATCCGGTTACCCTACAATTACTCAGGGAAATCACCCGACTATTTAACCGAGTCTTTTGATGAACGCAATCAAACAGTATATTCCCATTTTGAATTGGGCAAGGCATTACAAACGCGAGTATTTAGTGGGAGATATTACTGCTGGGATTATCCTTGCCAGCTTATTAATTCCGCAAGGCATGGCTTATGCAATGCTGGCTGGATTACCGCCAGAAGTGGGGTTATATGCCAGCATTTTACCGATGATTGTCTATGCTTGTTTGGGAACGAGTAGCAATCTCTCCGTTGCGCCGGTGGCGGTGGATTCTCTGATGGTTGCTGCCGCCGTCAGTGCCTTTGCTGGGGAAAATACTGGCGAATATTTAGGATTAGCCTTAACCCTGGCATTTCTGGTGGGAATTATTGAAATTATCATGGGAGTCTTCCGCCTGGGGTTTCTGGTAAATTTCCTGAGTCAGTCGGTGATTTCGGGATTTATTAGTGCGGCGGCTATGTTAATTGGGTTCAGCCAAATTAAACATTTTTTGGGGGTGATAATTCCCCAAACCGAGTCATTTTTCCAACTGGTTTCTTATTTAGGTGCAGAAGTGGGAAATACCAACAGAGTTACCCTGGGTTTAGGGTTAATTGCCTTGGGGATTTTAATCTTTTTTAACAAAAAATTTAAGGATTATCTGAAACAATGGCGAGTCTCAGAAGCGGCGATCGTCCCGATTACCAAAAGCGCGCCGTTGTTGCTGGTTATTATTAGTTCTCTGTTGGTTTGGGGATTGAGATTAGATGAAATAGCTGGCGTGAAAGTGGTGGGAACGATTCCCCAAGGATTGCCGCCGATTTCGCTGCCAATTTTTGATGCCACGACCCTGCAACAGTTATTTCCCGCTGCTGTAGCGATTAGCTTTGTGGGATTTATGGAAGCATTTGCCGTGGGGAGTTTTTTAGGGAGTAAGAAACGCCAAAAACTGGATGCAAATCAGGAATTAATTGCATTAGGGGCGGCCAATGCGAGTGCTGCTTTTACTGGGGGATATCCCGTTACCGGGGGATTGAGTCGGTCCGTGGTGAATTTTGCGGCGGGGGCAAATACGGGATTAGCCTCAATTATTACGGCAATTGTAATTGCAATTACGGTGATGTTTTTAACTCCCTTATTTTATTTTTTACCCCAAACAATTTTAGCCGCTATTATTTTAGTAGCTGTCGCTAATTTGTTAGATTTTGGGACATTAAAACGACTGTGGGGATATGATAAAGGAGATGCGATCGCCTGGAGTGCTGCCTTTATTGCGGTCCTTGCCACCAGCGTAGAAACCGGAATTCTCATCGGTGCTGCTATTTCCTTGGCCCTGCATCTGTGGCGCACCAGCAAACCCCATATTGCCATAGTCGGACGAATTGAAGAAACAGAACATTTCCGGAATATAGAGCGATATCCGGTTAAAACCTGTCCTCATGTTTTAGCGATTCGGATTGATGAGAGCCTGTATTTTGCTAATGCCAAATATTTACAAACTTATGTACAAAATACCATTGCTAAATCTCCGGAAGTCAAGCATTTAGTTTTAGTTTGTAGCGCGGTTAATGTGATTGATGGCAGTGGATTGGAAACCTTGAAAAGTTTAATCGAAGAGTTAAAGACTCTCGGCATAGACTTTTATCTGGCCGAAGTGAAAGGGCCGGTATTAGATAAACTCAAAAAAATTGGATTCACTGAGTTTATCGGCAGCGATCGCATCTTTTTGACCACCGACATCGCCATGAAAACCTTAGAATGTCAGTAAATACTAAACCACAGATTACACAGATTTTCACTGAGAATTTTCTGTGTCAATCTGTGCAATCTGTGGTTACCCCTTTACATAACCAACTCATGACCTAAATGCCGTGCCCGCCGTTTAATTTTATCCGACACACCTTCTTGTTTGGAAATCACTTTTCCCACACAAATTATCCCAATGGGTTTGGCCCCCAACATTTTCGCCAGAGACTTCAAACTTTTAATTGCACCGGATAACCAACGCGCAATAAACCCAGGAACTGCACTGGACGAAATGAGGACCGCCTTCTTCGTTGCTTCGGACTTTCGCATTTGTGGTCCCGGCGTATTCCAGGGCCAATATCCATAACAAACACACCGTTCTAAAAACCGTTGAGTCAGGGCATTAACATTTCCAAAATTAACCGGCGCACCAATTACCAAAGAATCTGCTGCCTCAATTTCCTGCAACATCCCATCCATCTCATCCTGGAGCACACATTCTCCCCGTTCTGGTCCCGGTTGCTGTAAACAAACCCGACAATTCGTACAAAACTCAATCTGGCGGTCCTGCAAATAAATCTTGGAAATTTCTGCACCTTGATTTTCAGCTTCTGCCAGGACCTCACTCACCACGGTATCAATCGTTCCGCCCTTGCGATAACTGCCGACAATTCCTACAACTTTTTTATCTCTATTCATTTTTTTTCCTCTCTGCGTCAATCCGTGAAATCAGGGGTTAAGCAACCCAGAAACAGCAATCCGAAACCCGGCGATCGCCTCTTGAGAATCCGGTTCCTTACCAAACCGTTGCGCCGCCCGAGAATACCACGGTAAATCATGCCAGGACCCGCCGCGCAGTATCCGAAATTCTGGATTTCCTCCAATTTCCCAGGCACTGCCATCTGTCGGCGCACCCTCATAACTATTATGCCACAAATCCTGACACCATTCCCAGAGATTGCCATGCATATCGACTAATCCAAACCCATTCGCGGGAAAACTGCCCACTGGGGTGGTTTTGTGGTGAGGAATTCCTGTCAAACTTTCATCATAGTTCCCTAATTCGGCGGTAATTTTTTCACCAAAATAAAACGGGGTAGAACTTTTGGCGCGACAGGCATATTCCCATTCCGCTTCTGACGGCAGACGATACCCGCGTCCCGTTTTTTGCGCCAGTCGGTGACAAAATTCTACCGCATCATGCCAAGAGACATTTTCCACAGGTAAATTGTCTTGCTGCCAAGTGGAGGGATTGTTTCCCATCACCGCTTGCCACTGTGCCTGAGTGATGGGAGATTGACTTAAAAAGAAGTCGGGCAAAGTCACAGAATGTTGAGGACCTTCACTGTCATATCGTTCTAATTCCGTCGGAGGGGAACCCATCAAAAAACTACCCCCAGGAATCTGAATTAAATCAATACCCAGACCCTTGCCTAGGGATTCTTGAAAATAGGGGACTTCTTTGCAAACTTTTTGAATGATTTCTCCGGTTTCATTCACCTGAACGGTGGTAAATTTCCAGGAAGAAAGTTGGGGGATTTGTGGTGCTTGTGCTTTGGCCATTTTGCCCCCGAAATTGGGGCCCGCTAAAGCAGCTAAAAAGCCGAGACTGGATAAAGCGCCTAATTTCAAGAAGTGGCGGCGAGTCAAGGGATGAGCGGGTTTTTGGGACGGATTGACTGTTTGGGATGGATGCATAGTGATTTAAGACGGTGTTGTGGGATGGGGTAAGGTTCTGGATAGTCCTTATTTCAAGGGATTTATTTCTCCACCCGATAAAATTCAGCACTTTGGGTAAAACTAGCCCAGGGGTACAGTCGTTTGCCGATAGATGAGGGGGTATTTGGGGTTGGGGTTGAGGGGTAGAATATTCTTTAGTTGATAGAAGCAGTCGCCATGATAGAAGATTTTACCATAACCTGTCCGATTCCGATTTCTCAATATCCTCATGTGTTGTTAGCGCATGGGGGTGGGGGAACATTGATGCGCCAGTTGATTGAACGGATGTTTTTGCCGGTGTTTGGGACGCCGGATGGGGTTCCTCATGATTCGGTGGCGTTGACGTTGCCGGGAACTCGGATCGCGATGACGACGGATTCGTATGTGATTCGTCCTCTATTTTTTCCCGGTGGGGATATCGGTTCCTTGGCGGTTCATGGGACGGTGAATGATTTGGCGATGAGTGGTGCTCGTCCTTTGTATCTGACGGCAGGGTTTATTTTGGAGGAGGGGTTGCCAATGGAGACCCTGTGGCGGGTGGTGCAGTCGATGCAGGCAGCGGCACAGAGTGCGGGGGTACAAATTGTGACGGGGGATACGAAGGTGGTCGATCGCGGGAAGGGAGATGGAATTTTTATCAATACTGCCGGGGTAGGGATGATTGAACATAACCAGGCGATCGCACCGCAGTCGGTGCGTGAGGGGGATGTTTTGTTGATTAATGGAGATTTGGGACGACATGGGATTGCGATTATGGCAGTCCGTGAGGGGTTGGAGTTTGAAACGACGATTGAGAGTGATTCAGCGGCGATCGCCTCCCTTGTCTTACAGTTACTGGATGCTGGCATCGAAATTCACTGTTTGCGCGACTTAACACGCGGTGGGTTATCCAGTGCGTTAAATGAAATTGCGACATCAGCGGGGGTAGGGATTACCATTGATGAACGGTCGATTCCGGTTCAGGAACAGGTCCAGGGTGCTTGTGAGATTTTGGGGTTTGACCCGCTATATGTGGCGAATGAGGGACGATTTGTGGCGTTTGTTCCGGCAGACTATGCCAGTCGCGCTTTGGAGGTGATGAAGTCTCATCCGTTGGGGGTGGATGCGGTGGCGATCGGGACGGTGACGGGGACGGGTCAGGGTTTTGTGACGTTGCGGAGTCAAATTGGTGCGAGTCGGATTCTGGATATGCTGAGTGGGGAACAATTGCCTCGGATTTGTTGATGGAGGGGATGGGGAGAACGACTGAAGTCGTTACTACGAACTTAAGAGAACGACTGAAGTCGTTACTACGAACATGGATAACGACTGAAGTCGCTACTACGAACATTCTCCCATCCTTCATCCTTCATATCTCAATTCTTAAATTAATTTTAAGAGTGGATTTCGGTAACTTTAGCAACGGTTTTGTTGGGAAAATAGCCCGAATGGGTTCGGGGATTTTGTGACTTGACCGGATGATTATGGGAAATCGCTTATTCTTAACTTTGACAACTTTTTTATTGTTAAACTAAGCCTTTCTCTATCCTGGGTAATAGACCCTAGACACTGCTATTCCCATTGGCCTAAAAATTATCAAAATTTCCAGATTTTTTAAATTTAACATTCTCTTAAGAAATCTATAAGCATTGCTCTTTTAGGGATGAAATCTGCGAGGAACCGCAAGACTCAGGGGGATAAATGGGTTAATTCTGAACCGACTTTTTCTGGGATCCGGGAGAATTCTTAAGGGATTTAAAATTATTGCTAGTTTCTCTATTTTATATGATACGCTAAACAACTCGCAGTAACGCCATTTCCCTAGCAGTCTTAAAAAAACATTACAAAAATTTATAGAATGAATGAAAATGTTTTATGGTTAAGCGGTACAGTATAGAAAGAACAGGGGGAGGGGAGAAAAAAGGGTCAAGGGGTGAGGTCTAGTCCCTAAGGAACGGGAGAGTTAAGGGAGGAAGCAACAGGTCAGTGCCAGGTGATCAAGTTTAGAGTAAGGATATAAGCTATGCAATCAACTGCGGCAAAGAGCGACGAACACGAAAAATCAGACCCGAAGGAAAAAAAAGCGGCAACGGAGCATCCCAGTGGGGATAAGCGCTTTAAGGTCCTGGATATCACGATGAAGCGGAACCAGTATCGGCAAGATGCGCTAATCGAGGTACTCCATAAAGCTCAGGAAGCGTTTGGGTATCTGGAAGAAGATGTATTACTCTATGTAGCGCGGAATCTGAAACTGCCGTTAAGTCGGGTTTACGGAGTAGCGACATTTTACCATTTGTTCTCCCTGAAACCCAGTGGATCACATACCTGCGTGGTCTGCTTGGGAACCGCCTGTTATGTGAAAGGAGGGGGTGAGGTACTCGCATCCCTGGAGAAACAGACGGGGATTCAGCAAGGGGAAACCACGGCAGATGGCGAGGTTTCCTTAATCACCGCCCGATGTGTTGGGGCCTGTGGAATTGCGCCGGTGGTGGTGTATGACGGAACCGTTGCTGGTAAGCAGACTTCGGAACAAGCACTCGAACATATTAAAGGATGGATCAAGTAGGGTGAGAGCGTTATAGGCAAGGAGAAGGTTTCACCCATTGACTCAGACAACCACCCTCCTTGAACGGAAGAAAGCGAGAGGTTAGAACACTATGGATTTAGCGGAACTTAGGGAGATTGGCGAGAAGGAACGGACTGCCCAGAAACCCATCCGGGTACATTGTTGTACCTCCACGGGATGTCAGGCGGCGAACTCCCTCGGCGTCAAGAAGAATTTAGAAAATACTTGTAAAGAGAAGAAGATGGGCGATCGCGTCCAAGTGGTGGGCGTGGGTTGTATGGGATTTTGTGGGCGAGGGCCGTTGGTCCAAATTGAGGCCCAGAACAAGCTATATGAAGAAGTGACCCCGGATGATGCGGCGAGTATTATTGAGGCGATCGCAGGCGGGACCGCAAGCGCAGCAGAAGGAGACCCGGAACATCCATTTTTTGCGCGGCAGATGCGGATTGTCCGGGAAACCAGTGGGAAAATTGACCCGGAACGGATTGAGGAATATATCGCCGTTGGGGGATATGAACCCCTGTATAAAGCAATTCATGACCTCACCCCCTCGGAAACCATTGATGAGGTGAGTAAGAGTGGATTGCGGGGACGCGGTGGCGGTGGATATCCTACTGGGTTGAAGTGGGCGACGGTGGCGAAAATGCCGGGACAGCAGAAGTATGTGATCTGCAATGCTGATGAAGGCGACCCCGGTGCATTCATGGATCGGTCGGTGTTGGAAAGTGACCCCCATCGGGTGTTAGAAGGCATGGCGATCGCTGCCTATGCGATCGGGGCCAGTGAGGGATATATTTATGTGCGGGCAGAATATCCCCTGGCGATCGAACGGTTGCAAAAGGCGATTAAACAAGCGAAAAAATACGGGATTCTCGGTAGTCAAATTTTTGATTCCCCCTTTGACTTTAAAATCGAGATTAGAATTGGGGCCGGGGCCTTTGTTTGCGGGGAAGAAACCGCATTAATTCAATCCATTGAAGGGGGACGCGGCAATCCCCGTCCTCGTCCACCCTATCCCGCCCAAGAAGGACTCTGGAAGTCGCCGACGTTAATTAATAACGTGGAAACCTTTGCTAATATTCCGGCGATTATCCGCGAAGGCGGCGCGTGGTATGCGGGAATTGGGACCGAAAAGAGTAAGGGAACCAAAGTTTTTGCCCTCACGGGTCAGATTCGCAATAATGGACTCATCGAAGTCCCGATGGGGATTACCCTGCGTGAGATTGTCGAAGAAATGGGCGGGGGTGTCCCCAATGGTAAAGTCAAAGCGGTACAAACCGGCGGACCCTCTGGGGGTTGTATTCCAGCATCCTTGTTAGATACGCCAGTGGATTACGATTCCCTGGTGAAAATCGGGTCTATGATGGGGTCTGGCGGCATGGTGGTCATGGATGAAAAGACCAGCATGGTGGAAGTGGCCCGATTTTATATGGAGTTCTGCCGGGGTGAAACCTGTGGGAAATGTATTCCCTGTCGGGCGGGGACGGTGCAGATGTATCAAATGCTGACCAAAATCCTGAATAGAGAGGCGACTTTGCAGGATATTGTGAAACTCGAACAACTGTGTGACATGGTGAAAAACACCAGTTTGTGCGGGTTAGGAATGACGGCCCCGAACCCGGTGATGAGTACCTTGCGCTACTTCCGCGAGGAGTATTTGACCCTGTTGAAAGACAGTCCTAATGGGAAAGTTCCGGCAGGGACAGCGGCATCCATCACCTCCTAGAGGAAAACAGGGGCAATGGTGAAGTTGCCCCGATCGCAACCCATCGATCTAACAGAGAGAGAAAAGATATGTCAGTCGTCACTTTAAAAATTAATGGAGTTGACCTCGCGATCGAAGAGGGGACAACCATTCTGGATGCGTCCAAGGAAGCAGGGATTCGGATTCCCACCCTCTGCCATCTGAACGGGATTACCGATGTGGGCGCTTGTCGGTTGTGTTTGGTGGAAATTGCCGGGGTGAATAAAATGTTGCCTTCCTGTGTGACGCAAGTTGCAGAAGGAATGGATATCACCACAGACAGCGATCGCCTGCAAGAATATCGGCGAATGATTGTAGAAATGCTGTTTTCTGAAGGCAATCACGTTTGTGCCGTTTGTGTTGCCAATGAGAACTGTGAACTGCAAGATTTAGCGATTGAAGTCGGCATGGATCACAGTCGATTTCCCTATCGATTTCCGGAAAGAGAAATTGATATTTCCCATCCACAATTTGGCATTGACCACAATCGTTGCGTCCTCTGTACAAGATGTGTCCGAGTTTGTGATGAAATCGAAGGGGCTCATGTTTGGGATGTGGCCTTTCGAGGGGCAGCGGCCAAAGTTGTCACTGGATTAAATCAACCTTGGGGAACCGTTGATGCCTGTACCAGTTGTGGTAAATGTGTCGAAGCTTGTCCAACTGGGTCAATTTTCCGCAAGGGTTCTACCGTTGCCGAAATGACTCGCGATCGCAACAAATTAGAATTTATCGTGAATGCCAGGGAGAACAAACAATGGACAAGATAAGACTCGCGACCGTTTGGTTAGGTGGATGTTCCGGTTGCCATATGTCCTTTCTGGACCTAGACGAATGGTTAATTGAACTCGCCGAAAAAGTCGATATCGTCTTTAGTCCCGTTGCCTCTGATATCAAAGAATATCCCGAAAACGTCGATGTTTGCCTCGTAGAAGGGGCCGTCGCCAACGAGGAAAATATGGAACTGCTGATTGAGGCGAGAAAACGCACCAAATTCCTAATTTCCTTCGGAGATTGTGCCGTAACTGCCAACGTTCCGGGGATGCGAAATATGTTAGGAAAAGCGGAAACCGTCCTCAAACGTTGCTACCTAGAATTAAGCGACGAAACCCGCCAACTTCCCCATTTTCCCGGCATCGTCCCCGAACTCCTCGATCGCGTCCGTCCCGTTCATGAAGTCGTCGATGTCGATCTGTTTATGCCCGGTTGTCCCCCTTCCGCCCAACGCATTCTCGCAACCGTGGAACCCCTCCTCCGGGGTGAATTACCCGAAATGAAAGGGCGTCCTATGATTAAATTCGGATAACCCAATTCACCGAGGAGAGAGACCCTCATTCCCCTCTCTCCCCCTCCGTGAAACTTAGTGAAATCAGTGGTTACTAATATGTCTAAAACAATCGTCATCGATCCAGTTACCCGTATTGAAGGTCATGCCAAAATCTCCGTCTATTTAGACGATGCCGGAGAAGTCGAAGATGCCCGCTTCCACGTCGTCGAATTTCGCGGATTCGAGAAATTTTGCGAAGGTCGTCCCATGTGGGAAATGGCCGGAATTACCGCTAGGATTTGCGGAATCTGTCCCGTGTCCCACCTCCTCGCCTCGGCCAAAACCGGGGATAAAATTCAAGCGGTCAAAATTCCTATTGCCGGGGAAAAATTGCGCCGGATGATGAATTTGGCCCAGATTACTCAGTCTCATGCCTTGAGTTTCTTCCATCTGAGTAGTCCAGATTTTCTGTTAGGATGGGATAGCGACCCCGCGAAACGAAATGTCTTCGGATTGATTGCCGCAGACCCGGATTTAGCTAGAAGTGGGATTCGCTTACGGCAGTTTGGACAAAAAATAATTGAACTGTTAGGGGCGAAAAAGATTCACCCCTCTTGGGCGGTTCCCGGTGGGGTGCGATCGCCCTTGTCCGAAGAAAGTTGCACCTGGATTCGAGATCGCCTCCCGGAATCTCGGCAAACCATTGAAACCGCTTTAGGTCTATTTAAAACTCTCCTAGACCGCTTTTCTACAGAAGTCGAAACCTTTGGCAAATTCCCCTCCTTATTTATGGGGTTAGTGGGGAAAGATGGACTCTGGGAACATTACGATGGCAAGATTCGCTTTACTGATAGTGATGGCAATATTGTTGCCGACAATCTCAGCGAAGATGACTATGAATCCTACCTTGGTGAAGCAGTCGAACCCTGGTCTTATCTGAAATTTCCCTATTATAAACCCTTGGGATATCCGAATGGCATTTATCGGGTTGGACCTTTAGCAAGGGTGAATATCTGTAGTCGGATGGGAACCGAGGCAGCGGATAGAGAGTTGCTAGAATTTCGCGATCGGGCCGGTGGGGTTGCAACCTCTTCCTTCTACTATCATTATGCCCGATTAATTGAAATTCTCTGTGCCATTGAACATATCGAACAATTGGTCAATGACCCGGATATTGTTTCCCCCCGAACTCGTGCAACTGCTGGGATTAATAACCTAGAAGGAGTTGGGGTCAGCGAAGCACCTCGGGGTACTTTATTCCATCATTATAAGGTGGATGAAAATGGGTTAATTAAGAAGGTAAACCTGATTATTGCGACGGGACAAAACAACCTGGCGATGAATAAAACGGTGACTCAAATTGCCCAGCATTTCATTCATAATAATGAGATTCAAGAAGGAATGTTGAACCGGGTGGAAGCGGGGATTCGCGCCTTTGACCCTTGTTTGAGTTGTTCCACCCATGCAGCGGGTCAAATGCCGTTGCATATTGAATTAATTGATGCGAAAGGGACCGTGGTAAATCAAGTATATCGGCAGTAATTGGAGGTGATACGTCCGGTCCCCTCCCCTTGCCAAGGGGAGGGTTAGGGTGGGGTCCTCTTAACCTGGCGATTCCCTACGGGATAGCTGCGCTTACCGCCACGTCACTCACTCTTAACGGTTTAAGCACCTGTATAGAAGCTGGTCCAACCTCTATACAGGTGCCGATCACCCCTCACTATGACGGTCCACCCACCCATTCTTCCTTGACGCGCTTAAGCGCGTCAACGCCAACACCCCACCCTAACCCTCCCCTTGCCAAGGGGAGGGGACCGGAAGTGAGGGTAGGGCTGTTTCATTCTAAAATTTCAGGTTTTTAAAAGCCAGATTCGGTCCAAATCGGTGAAAAAATAACCGAAATTGGAGACATTATGACCAAAGAAAATCTCTATTTATGTATGGGTTCTGCTTGTCATCAACTGGGAGTGTATGAGGTACTGCCTCAACTCCAGGAGTTGATTGTTCGGTATGAACTACAGGACAAAATTGAACTGAAAGGGTCGTTTTGTCTGGAAACTTGTAGTGTGGGAATTGTTATGAAATTTAAGGAGAAAGTATTCACCCAAATTAACCCAGAAAATATCGAGTCTAAGTTCAGCGACGAAATTTTACCCAGTATTTTAGCAGTGGTTCAATAGCAATGGTATCTAGTGAAAAGACCTTGTGGGAACTCCTGTGGGAGTACGACCCAAATGGATTGATTGTCTTGGATAAGGAGATGACGATCGCCGTTGTTAATCCAGCATTTTGCAAAATGTTTAATGTAACGGCAGAGGAAATGGTGGGGAAACCGGCAGTTGAGTTGTTGGGGACGGTGGATGAGTTTCAACGAGTCTGGGAAAAGAATGAAGTAATTCGGGGGAAAGAGAAAGAATATCCCAAGTACAATCTGTATGTGCGTCAGGTCCTGTTTTCAATTCGAGACCAGAATGCGATCGCCTGCATCATGGTGGATATTACGGACGAGTGGCAACGGAAGAAAGAGTTATTTGAACTGAAGCGAGAAACCGTTGCCAAAGTGAATGAAGTGGTGGATAACCAGATGAAAGTCGCCCAGGAAATTGCCGGGTTGCTGGGAGAAACTACAGCGGAAACCAAAGTCAGTTTATTAAAAATTCTGAAACTGGTTGAAAGGGAGACGCTTTAGCATGGATAGTTTCTTAGATATTTTTGATTTAAGTTTAAACAAAAAAGGAGAAGAACTCTGCGGCGATCGCGTCCGGTTTCGCAAGACTCCGGAGAAAACCACTATTGTCCTTTCCGATGGATTAGGCAGTGGGGTTAAAGCGAATATTCTCGCTACTCTTACCACAGAAATTCTCATTTCCATGCTGAATGAGGATGTCCCGTTAGAGGAAGTGATTAAAACCGTTATTGGGACTTTACCGATTTGTCAAGTCCGAAAGATTGCATACGCGACCTTTACGATTTTACAAATCGATAACCATACGGACCTGTTTAAAGTTATCAATTTTGACAATCCGCCTCCCTTGTATTTTGACCAAGGCAAATTAGTCAAATTAGACGGGAAAACCGAGAAGATTTTAGAAAAAAAAATTACTGTTTATGAAGGCCGTCTCAAAGAAGGAGACTTTTTAGGATGTATGAGTGATGGGGTCCTCTACGCTGGTTTAGGGGTGGCCTTAAATTTCGGGTGGGGATGGGATAATGTGGCCCACTATATAGAAGGACTCTTTCTAACTCAGACGCGAAATGCCAGACGAATTGTCCAAAAAACCATCGCCGAAACCTATTCTCTCTATGGGGGAAAAATAGGAGATGATGCAACCTTTGTCGGGGTTTATGTTCGCCAACGCAATCCGTTAATGATTTTCACGGGTCCACCGTTAGATAATAGTCATGACCCACAGTATGTGGAACGCTTGCTAACGTTTGAAGGACGCAAAGTGGTTTGTGGCGGGACAACGGGAAATATTGTCGCCAAATATCTGGGAGAAACCATCGAAATGGATATTTCAACCATGCGGCGTGACTTACCCCCGATTGGCAAATTAAGTGCCATTGATTTGGTCACCGAAGGAATTTTAACCCTGTCCAAATGTCTGGAAGTTCTGAAAAATTGCAACTGTGATATTACCCGGTTACCCTCAGACCAAAATGGATCCGTGTTGTTGGCGAAAGAAATCTTACAAGCGGATTCGATTTTATTTATGGTGGGACAAAAGATTAATGAATTTTATCAGAATCCCTTGCTGCCGAAGAATATTTCAATTCGCCGTAGTTTAGTGGAGGAAGTGGTGAAGTTTTTGCGGGACAAACAGAAAGAAGTTACGTTAGAATATTGTTAGAGAATCAAATTAATAAAATGCTGTCAATCCAACAGGAGTCTCTGGCAATTTTGGCGATCGGATACGGAAATGACCTGCGTCGCGATGACGGCGTAGGACAACGGGTGGCGGAAGAAGTGGCATCCTGGGGATTACCCAAGGTGCGATCGCTGTCGCAACATCAACTCACCCCAGAATTGGCCGAACCCTTGTCTGAGGTAGACTTGGCAATCTTTATCGATGCCTATCCTGCCACTGCTGAACAAGGACTACAAGTGGTCAAACTCAACGATGATGACTCCATCTCTCCCCAAAGTTTAGGCCATAGTAGCGACCCTTCATCCCTTCTCATCCTCGCTAAAACCCTCTATGGCAAGGCCCCTGAAGGGTGGTTAGTGGCAATTCCGGCGATGGATTTCGAGTTTGGGGATACGTTTTCTGCTGTCACTGAAAAAGGCATGGCGGAGGCATTAGTGGCGATCGCAAACTTGATTGAGACTGGGGGATGGGGGGAAGAGAAAGAAGCGGGGGGATTATGCATGAAGTTAGTTTGATGGAAAACACTTTGAATATTGCTTTAGATTGTGCTAAAGCGCAAAATGCCAGCAAAATTCATCGCCTAAAAATGCGAGTGGGTGACTTATCTGGGGTGGTTCCAGATGCCTTAGAATTTGCCTTTGATGTGGTGACCCGAGGGACGATCGCCGAAGGGGCAGAATTTGAAATTGAACGAGTTCCAGTGATTTGTCACTGTCCTACTTGCGATCGGGACTTTGAACCGATGGATTGGTTCTATGAATGTCCCCATTGTCATCAACTCACCCCTCATATTCAAAGCGGACAAGAAATCGAGTTAACATCCTTGGAGGTTTCCTAACTGATGTGTACTAATTGCGGATGCAGCGTCGTCGGAGAAGTCGGAATCCATAGTCACAGTCATGAAAATGGCCATAGTCACAGTCATGAAAATGGCCATCACCATCATCATCATGACACCCATCAAACTATTGCAGTGGGACAAGCAGTTTTAGCCAAAAATGACCGCCTTGCTGAACGAAATCGGGGCTATTTTATGGCTAAAAATTTGCTGGTTTTGAATGTGCTTTCTTCTCCGGGTTCTGGGAAAACTGCCTTCTTAGAACGGATGGTTCAGGATATCGGCAGTCGCATCCCCACCGGCATCATTGTCGGAGACTTAGAAACCGATAACGATGCCGTTCGCTTGAGTAATAGTGGGGCCGCCACCGTCCAAATTACCACGGGAACCGTCTGCCATTTAGAATCGGATATGGTCTTGAAAGCGGCCCAACAACTGAATTTAGATCGGTTAGATGTATTGGTGATTGAAAATGTCGGAAATTTAGTTTGTCCTGCGGCATACGATTTAGGGGAAGATTTGCGCGTGGTGTTGTTGTCGGTGACGGAAGGGGAAGACAAACCCTTGAAATATCCGACCATGTTTAAATCCGCGCAAGTGGTGATTATTAGTAAAATTGACCTTGCCGAAGCGGTGGAGTTTGACCGGGAGAAGGCGTTAGAGAATATTAGAAAAATGGCCCCGCAAGCGACAATTTTTGAAGTTTCTTCCCGCAAAGGACAAGGAATGACCGAGTGGTATGGGTATTTACAACAGCATTTGAAAAAGTCGCCAGTCAGCACAATCTCATGATTTCTCTTAAGTTCGTAGTAACGCCTTCAGGCGTTCTCTTTCTTAGTTCGTAGTAACGACTTCAGTCGTTATCTTCTCTTAGTTCGTAGTAACGACTTCAGTCGTTATCCCTCTTGAGTACGAACCCGGAAACGATTGAAATCGTTACTACGAACATCCGGAACGATTGAAATCGTTACTACGAACAATCCGGAAACGATTGAAATCGTTACTACGAACTAAGAGAACGACTGAAGTCGTTACTACGAACTAAGAGAACGATTGAAATCGTTACTACGAACAGGGGAGGTGTTTATGAATTTATTATTGAAATCTACTATTTTTATGTCTAACTTAAATCGCCTCTGTATCACGGTTCGGGGGGCGGTACAGGGGGTGGGATTTCGGCCCTTTATTTATCGACTTGCCACGGAACTGGAACTAAACGGATGGGTGAATAATTCCGCCCAAGGGGTGTTTATTGAAGTAGAAGGAACTCAGGAACAATTAGAAACCTTCTTATGGCGATTGGAACGGGAAAAACCGGCCATTTCCTTTATTCAATCCCTAGAATCCTCATGGTTAGAACCTCTGGGATTTACTGAGTTTGAAATTCGGCCCAGTGTGGCAGGGGAAAAAACGGCGGTGGTGTTGCCGGATGTGGCCACTTGTCCCGATTGTTTACAGGAGATTTTTGACCCCCAAAATCGCCGCTATCGCTATCCCTTTACTAATTGCACTAACTGCGGTCCTCGTTATACGATTATTCGGGGATTACCTTACGATCGCGCCAATACGTCGATGCAGGGATTTCAAATGTGTCCTGACTGTCAGGCGGAATATGAAAATCCCTTAAATCGGCGATTTCACGCCCAACCAAATGCTTGTCCCAATTGTGGTCCGCAGTTGGAATTTTGGAAAGGGTGGGGTGAGGTGTTGGCAACGGGCGATCGCGCTTTAGAAACGGCCATTTCTAAGGTGAATCGCGGCAAAATTTTAGCAGTGAAGGGATTAGGTGGATTTCATCTGATGGTGGATGCCGGAAACTCGGCAGCAGTCCGTCGTCTGCGGCGTTGTAAGCATCGGGAAGAAAAACCGTTTGCCGTCATGTATCCCTCCGTGGAACAAGTTCGCCAAGATTGTCAGGTAACGGCGATTGAGGAGAGACTGTTGCGATCGCCCGAATGTCCCATTGTATTATTACGGCGGTTGTCCGACGTGGCATCAAATATCGCCCCAGAAGTGGCCCCAGATAATCCCTATTTAGGGGTAATGTTGCCGTACACACCCTTACATCATCTCCTGTTGTCTGGGTTGGGTAAACCTGTGGTGGCGACGAGTGGGAATCTTTCTGATGAACCCATTTGTATTGATGAATGGGAAGCGGGCGATCGCCTGAAAGACATTGCCGATGGATTTCTCGTCCACAATCGCCCCATTGTTCGGGCGGTGGATGACTCCGTTGTGAGAGTCGTGGCAGGGCGAGAAATGGTGATGCGACGGGCCCGAGGGTATGCGCCTTTGCCGATTTCCCTGAAGGTTACGCCGGATTCTCCTACGTCTCCCCCAACGATTTTAGCGGTGGGTGCTCATTTGAAAAGTGCGATCGCAATTGGTCTATTCCCTCAAATTTTTGTGAGTCAGCATATCGGGGATTTAGAAACTCCCCAAGCATTCCAAGCATTTCAGGAGGCGACGGCCAGTTTACAGCAACTGTATGACGCCACGCCGCAAGTGGTGGCCCGCGATGCCCATCCAGACTATCGTTCTACCCGCTTTGCCGAGGGACTGGCGTTGCCACAACTTGCGGTTCAGCATCATTATGCCCATGTTCTCGCTTGTATGGCCGAAAATCAACTGTTAGAGGAAACGGTCCTGGGAGTGGCCTGGGATGGGACGGGATATGGGTTGGATGGGACGATTTGGGGGGGTGAGTTTCTGCGGGTTTCTCCGACATCTTGGGACCGAGTGGCCCATTTTCGCACGTTTCCCCTGTTGGGAGGGGACAAGGCGGTGAAGGAACCTCGCCGGGTGGCCTTGGGGTTATTATATGAAGTGTTGGGCAATCGGTTGTTTACGGAGGGTGTAACTGAAAATTATCAACATATCCTCCAGGCGTTTACCCCATTGGAGTTGACCCTGCTGCGATCGATGTTGGAGAAACAGATTAATACTCCGATGACCTCTAGTGTAGGACGGTTGTTTGATGGCGTCGCGGCGATCGCTGGGTTACATTCCCGGATTAGTTTTGAAGGACAAGCGGCGACTGCATTGGAATTTGCCCTAGAAGGTTGGACAACCCAGGAGAGTTATCCCTTACCGATTCAAACCGGGGAAGGGGTGGTCATTGCGGATTGGGAACCGACAATTTTAGCAATCTTAAGCGATGTAGGCGATCGCGTTCCCATTGGGATAATTTCGGCTAAATTTCATAATACCTTAGTAGACTCTATCCTGGCTGTTGCCCAATGGGTAGGTGAGGAACGAATTGTGATCACCGGGGGTTGTTTTCAAAATGCCTACTTAACGGAACAGGTCATTCATCGGTTAAAATTAAAGGGGTTCCGTCCTTACTGGCATCAACGGATCCCACCCAATGATGGGGGAATTGCCCTGGGGCAAGTGGTTGCCGCCTATCGAAATCTGAATCAGGAGTAATTTTCAGAATGTGTTTAGCAATACCGGGCCAAATTATCAGTATTAATGAAAATGACGAACCGTTGTTGCGATCGGGCAGGGTCAGCTTTGGCGGCGTAGTCAAAACCGTGAATCTGGCCTACGTTCCCGAGGCGAAAATAGGGGACTATGCCATTGTTCATGTCGGGTTCGCCTTGAGTATCATCGATGAGGGCGAAGCGCAAGAAACTTTAGATTATTTTAAACAAATTCAAGAGGTCTAATTCCCCCAAACCCGGGAATCAAGAGATCCTATAAACAAACCGCTACCCTCACTGGGGGCGGTATTTTTTTTATAAGTTATGTAAAGATTTTAGCGTTCCCCAGAAAATACCATAGGGAATCACCTTTTTCCTAAATCTTAAAAAAAATTTAAACCCTTGATGGGAATAATGCCCCACCCCTCTAGGCACATTAACCGCCAGGAAACCCCCTCCGAATTAATCTGAGTATTTTCTCAAAAAAATCTCTAAATTATCATCTTTGATGATGGTATAATTAAAAGGAGAAAAAAAAGCAACTGTCCGTTTTCAGGAGGATTAAAACCCAATTAAGAAACATCCCGGTTGCAAAACAAAAAAAATATGAGCAAGGCAAATTAAACAAAACAACAGTTGTTTAAAGGGACCATTGCCATTAAACAACCGCTCAAAATTTGCTGAGAGGACAGAACACCCCAGCGAGTCATCTCATTGCCGATTCGCCAGAAAAATGATTCCGGATTCCTGGGAAACGTACCCGGGCTAATCTGGTCTATTTAGGCGCACAAACGATAAATTGTTGCTCCCCAAAGGTTAAACACATGAGTACAAGAACATTTGCGACTCTCGACGCAAACGAGGCCGTTGCCCAGGTTGCGTATAAATTAAATGAAGTCATTGCTATTTATCCAATTACCCCCGCTTCACCGATGGGAGAATGGGCGGATGCCTGGATGTCCGAAGGGCGTCCGAACCTCTGGGGAACCATTCCCTCGGTGGTAGAAATGCAAAGTGAGGCGGGGGCTGCGGGAACAGTACATGGGTCCTTGCAAACAGGTTCCCTCACCACTACCTTTACCGCGTCTCAGGGATTACTATTAATGATCCCCAATCTCTACAAAATAGCCGGGGAACTCACTTGTGCAGTAATTCACGTTGCCGCCCGATCGCTGGCAGCCCAGGCCCTGTCTATTTTTGGCGATCATAGTGATGTGATGGCGGTCCGTAGTACCGGATTTGCCCTGTTATGTTCCGCCTCGGTCCAGGAAGCCCATGATTTCGCCTTAATTGCCCAATCCGCGACCTTGAAATCTCGCGTTCCCTTCATTCACTTCTTTGATGGGTTCCGGACCTCTCACGAAATCCAGAAAGTAGAACTGTTAGAGGATGAGGACCTGCGATCGCTGATTGATGATGCTGGAGTCTTCGCCCATCGCGATCGCGCCTTAACTCCCGATCGCCCTGTCTTACGCGGTACTGCCCAAAACCCCGATGTTTATTTCCAAGCCCGGGAAACGGTCAACCCCTTCTATACCGACTGTTCCGACATCGTACAGCAGGCAATGGACCAGTTTGGGGAACTCACGGGACGTAAATATCAACTGTTCGAGTATCACGGTGCACCAGACCCCGATCGCCTGATTATCTTAATGGGTTCCGGTTGCGAAACCGTCCATGAAACTGTGGATTATCTGAACGCCCAAGGGGAAAAAGTCGGCGTTTTGAAAGTGCGACTGTATCGCCCCTTGGATATGAAACGCTTAGTTGCCGCTATCCCGGAAAGCGTTAAGGCGATCGCTATCTTAGATCGTACCAAAGAACCTGGGGCCGGAGGTGACCCTTTGTATCTCGATGTCGTCACCGCCCTGCATGAAGAATGGGCGGGAGACAGCTTGCCGAAACTCGTCGGAGGGCGCTATGGCTTATCCTCCAAGGAATTTACCCCGGCAATGGTAAAAGCCATTTTCGATAATCTCAGCCAAGCTAAACCCAAAAATCACTTTACCATCGGCATCAATGATGATGTCACTCACACCTCCCTAGATTATGACCCCAACTTCTCCACGGAACCCGATAGCGTTGTTCGGGCAATGTTCTATGGATTAGGGTCCGATGGCACCGTCGGGGCGAACAAGAACTCCATTAAAATTATTGGGGAAGAAACAGACAATTATGCCCAGGGCTACTTTGTCTATGACTCCAAAAAATCCGGGGCGATTACCATTTCCCACCTGCGGTTTGGACCCCAGCCGATTCGTTCCACTTACCTGATTGAACAAGCCAACTTTATCGGCTGTCATCAGTGGATTTTCCTAGAAAAATTAGACGTTTTAAGTGCAGCCGCCCCGGGGGCCATTTTCCTCTTAAATAGCCCCTATCCTGCTGAGGAAGTGTGGAATCAACTCCCCATTGAAACCCAAGAACAAATCGTCCGCAAAGGCTTAAAAGTCTATACTATTGATGCCAACAAAGTTGCTCGCGAGAGTGGCATGAGTGGACGAATTAATACCGTCATGCAGGTTTGTTTCTTCGCCTTAGCCGGAGTTCTACCTCGGGACGAAGCCATTGCCCAAATCAAAAAGGCGATCGAGAAAACCTACGGCAAAAAAGGGAAAGAAATTGTCCGCATGAACCTGCAAGCGGTGGATAATACCTTGGCGAACCTGTTTGAAGTTCCCCTCGGACAAGCCAGCAGTCCTATCCACAAACAACCTGCTGTTCCAGATTTAGCCCCGGCATTTGTGCGCGAAGTCGAAGGCAAAATGTTGGTGAAAGAAGGGGAAGGTTTGCCCGTGAGTGCCTTACCTTGTGATGGTACTTATCCCACTGCTACGTCCAAATGGGAAAAACGGAATATTGCCACGGAAATACCTGTTTGGGACCCGGATGTTTGCGTGCAATGCGGCAAATGTATCATGGTTTGTCCCCATGCCGTCATCCGAGGGAAAGTCTACGAACCGGCAGAACTAGCGAATGCACCGGCAACCTTCAAGGCAACGGATACCAAAGATAAAGACTTTGCCGGAACTCAGTTTACCATTCAAGTCTCCCCGGAAGACTGTACCGGCTGCGGTATCTGCGTCGAAGTTTGTCCCGCCAAGAATAAATCCATGCCATCCCTGAAAGCGATTAACATGGAACCGCAGATTCCGCTGCGGGAACCCGAACGGGAAAACTGGGAATTCTTCATGAACTTACCCAACCCCGATCGCCGCACATTGCATCTCGATCGCATTCGTCAACAACAACTCCAAGAACCCTTATTCGAGTTCTCCGGGGCTTGTGCCGGATGTGGCGAAACCCCCTATCTGAAGTTAGTTTCCCAACTCTTTGGCGATCGCAGCGTCATCGCCAATGCCACCGGCTGTTCCTCCATCTATGGTGGCAACCTACCCACCACCCCTTGGGCGCAAAACGCTGAAGGACGGGGACCCGCATGGTCCAACTCCCTGTTTGAAGATAACGCCGAATTCGGTCTAGGATTCCGGGTTTCCATCGATAAACAAGCCCAATTCGCCGCCGAATTACTGCAAAAACTCAGTAGTGAGATTGGGGATAACCTAGTTACCGGCATTCTCAATGCCACCCAGAAATCCGAAGCCGACATCTGGGAACAACGCGATCGCGTCGCAGCCCTCAAAGAAAAATTACAAGGGATGAACTCCCCAGATGCCAAACAACTTGCCAGTATTGCCGATTACCTCGTCAAAAAAGATGTGTGGATTATCGGGGGAGACGGTTGGGCGTATGACATCGGCTATGGTGGCTTAGATCACGTCATCGCCTCCGGACGAAATGTCAATATCCTCGTCCTAGATACCGAAGTCTACTCCAACACCGGAGGACAAGCCTCCAAAGCCACCCCACGGGGTGCGGTTGCTAAATTCGCTGCCGGTGGCAAACCCGCTGCTAAGAAAGACCTCGGCTTAATTGCCATGACTTACGGGAATGTATATGTCGCCAGCGTCGCAATGGGGGCGCGAGACGAACATACCCTGAAAGTCTTCCTAGAAGCCGAAGCGTATGACGGACCGTCCTTAATTATCGCCTATTCCCACTGTATCGCCCACGGCATCAACATGGTTACCGCCATGAATCACCAGAAGGAAATTGTAGAAGCGGGACGGTGGTTATTGTATCGCTATAACCCGGATTTGGTGGAACAAGGTAAGAATCCGTTGCAATTGGATATGCGATCGCCCAAGAAAGGGGTGGAATATTCCATGTACAACGAGAACCGATTCAAGATGTTGACCAAAACCAAACCCGCTGATGCCAAGCGGTTATTGGAAGAAGCCCAAAACGACATTGACACTCGTTGGCAGATGTATGAATATCTCGCCTCCCGCCACCTGGAAACTCACAATGGGGATGCTGCGGTAGCGCCCCCAGGGGCAGCCCCCGCAGCCCCCGCAGCCCCCGCAGGCTAAAGCCTGGGGCTATACAAACAAAGCCCGCCTGCGCGGGCTACTCCGGTCCCCTCCCCTTGGCAAGGGGAGGGTTAGGGTGGGGTTCTTCCCCAGATGATTGGAAAATTCCCCAAGACTACTCCGGTCCCCTCCCCTTGGCAAGGGGAGGGTTAGGGTGGGGTTCTTCCCCAGATTATGAGGGTGAAACGATATCTTTCCCAACCCGGAAATAACGACTGAAGTCGTTACTACGAACATTGGAAATAACGACTGAAGTCGTTACTACAAACATTGGAAATAACGACTGAAGTCGTTACTACGAACATCGGAAATAACGACTGAAGTCGTTACTACGAACATCTTCCCCTTTCTTATTACAGGAGAACATAACATAATGGATCTGAGTACAGAATATCTCGGCTTACAACTAAAATCCCCCTTAATGCCATCGGCTGCCGCACCCCTAACCGAAGACTTGGATAACATCAAACGGTTAGAAGATGCAGGGGCAGGGGCGATCGTGCTGCATAGTATCTTTGCTGAACAACTCAAAATCGAACAACACGAACTCCATTATCACACGATTTCCCATACTGAAAGTTTCGCTGAGGCCCTCACTTATTTCCCCGACCCGGATACCTATCATGTGGGACCGGAAACCTATCTGGAACATATTCGCCAAGCGAAAGAAAGTGTGGGAATTCCCATCATTGCCTCCTTGAATGGTTCTACCTTGGGCGATTGGGTGGATTATTCTCAACAAATCCAGGAAGCTGGGGCGGATGCTTTAGAGTTGAATATCTATAGTATCCCCACTGACCCTCACTTGACCGGGGCGCAAATTGAGGAAGATTATCTTTCTATTGTAGAAGCGGTTCGCGCCGATGTGACCATTCCCTTGGCGGTGAAACTTAGCCCATTTTTTACCAATTTAGCCAATATGGCGATGCGCTTGGATAAAGCCGGTGCCAATGGGTTGATTCTATTTAACCGCTTCATGCAGGCGGATATTTCCCCGGAGGAACTGGAAGTTTGGCCCCATGTCGTGTTAAGCAATCATCAGGAATCTCTCCTGCCGATGCGTTGGCTAGGATTACTCTATGGTCGCATTAATGCGGACCTGGCGGCAACCACGGGCATTCAAAAAGGGCGGGATGCGGTGAAAATGTTGATGGTGGGGGCGAAAGTGACCCAAGTCTGTTCTCCTCTGTTGCGCCACGGCATCGGACATCTGCGGGAAATTGAACGAGAACTGGTGGAGTGGTTGGAGGAACATGAATATCACTCGGTGAAACAGGCGATCGGGACCATGAGTCAGATGAATGTGGCCGATCGCAGTGCCTATGAACGGGCGCAATACATGAAGGTGATTCAAAGTTTCGATTACGATCAGGCGGTGGTTACCGCTTCCACAGTCTAACCAATTTTCTCCCCTGAGTGATTTTTTCCAATGTCAGGAAATCCCAATATGGCGGCAATGCCGCCTTTTTTGCGGGAGATAGGCAGGATGGGGAAGTTTGGAGTAACGACTTCAGTCGTTTCCCCCATCACCCGTCTGTCCCCTATCTCCCCAAAATTATGGAAAAATCATCACCAAACCCCCGGTTCCCTCCAAACTAAAAAGTCGATTAAATTTTAAAATGCAAGATATTAAGGTCTGGAATCTTGCCGGTTAAACGAGTCAACCCATAAATGAGGAGGAGTTCATGCATCAGAAAAAAAGACTAGGGGTATTAACCAGTGGGGGAGACTCACCGGGAATGAATGCGGCAGTTAGATCCGTGGTTCGGTCTGCGATCGCCCAAGGAATCGATGTATTTGCCATTTATGAAGGCTATCAGGGGATGGTGGAGGGGGGACAATGCGACCTCGAGAACCCGCGCCGTGTCGCCCCGGATGCGGAAGCCTGTATTCGCCAATTGCATTGGTATGACGTGGCGGGGATCTTGCATAAAGGGGGGACGATTATCGGAACGGCGCGATCGGCCCAGTTTCGGACTCGGGAAGGTCGGTTGCAGGCGGTTCGGAATCTGTTAGCCAATGATATCGATGGATTAGTGGCGATCGGGGGGGATGGTAGTCTCACAGGCGCACACTTGTTCCGCAGCGAATGGCCGGAATTAGTCGCCGAACTCTTAGAACGAGGTGAGATTGATCCTGAAATCGCCGAACGTCACCGTCACTTAACCATTGTTGGATTAGCGGCATCCATTGATAATGATATGTATGGCAGTGACATGACCATCGGGACCGATACCGCCCTCCACCGCTTAACCGAGGCTGTAGACTCAATCTCCTCCACAGCAGCCAGCCATCAGCGCACCTTTGTGGTGGAAGTGATGGGACGGCATTGCGGCTATCTAGCGTTAATGGGGGCGTTAGCTACCGGCGCAGATTGGGTATTGATTCCCGAATGTCCTCCCGAGGGCGACTGCTGGGAGGAAAAAATGTGCCAAGTCTTACAAGCCGGTCGAGAATCCGGGCGTCGTGATACCATTGTGATTGTCGCCGAAGGTGCCAGGGACCGTCACAATAACCCGATTTCCTGCGAATATGTGCGCCAAGTGCTAGAAGAAAAACTCGGGGAAGATGCCCGAGTCACGATTTTAGGCCATGTGCAACGAGGTGGATCGCCCACGGCATTTGACCGGAACTTAAGCACTTTGTTGGGTCATGCGGCGGTTAATGCCTTCCAAACGGCCACCCCCGAAACTGAATCGGTCTTGATTGGAATGCGGGGAAACCGGGTTTATCAAGCGCCTCTAATGCATTGTGTGGAACAAACCCATGCGGTTTCTCAGGCGATCGCTGATGGAGATTATGCCAAAGCGATGGATCTGCGGGGTGAGAACTTCAAAAACGCCTATCAAATCTTGCATACCCTGATGCAAGCCAAACCCAGTACCCCCGAACCTCGGGAAGGCAAACCCCTGAGATTCGCCATCCTCAACTGTGGCGCAACCGCCCCGGGAATGAATACTGCGGTTCGCGCCGCCGTCCGATTGGCGATCGACAAAGGACATACCATGTTAGGGGTAGAACATGGATTTCGCGGCTTAATTGAGGGTCACATCAAAGAATTAAACTGGTTAAGTGTACGAGGATGGGCGACTACCGGCGGTTCTGAACTGGGGACTAGCCGCAAGATTCCCCAAAGTAAAGATTTTTATGCGATCGCCCGTCAAATTGAGCGCTATGACATTAATGGACTGCTGATTATTGGCGGTTGGAGTGGCTATCAAGCTGCCTATCAACTCTATTCACAATGTGAAACCTTCCCCGCCTTCAATATACCGATTCTCTGCATCCCCGCCTCAATTAACAATAATCTTCCCGGCTGTGAACTGAGTATCGGGGCCGATACTGCTTTGAATAATATCATCGAAGCGGTGGATAAAATCAAGCAATCGGCGGTTGCCTCCAACCGTTGCTTTTTAGTCAAAGTTATGGGACGCTACTGCGGATATTTAGCCGTCATGAGTGGCTTGGCAACCGGGGCGGAACAGGTGTATATTAACGAGGAAGGTGTTGCCCTCACGGACTTACAAAAAAACCTCTCTACCCTGATTTCTGGATTTAAACAAGGGAAACGAGTGGGTTTAATTATCTGTAATGAAAATGCCCATCCGGTGTATGATAGCGACTTTATCTGTGATTTGTTTGCGGAAGAAGGGAGAGAAGTGTTTCAGGTGAGACAAGCCATTTTAGGGCATCTCCAACAAGGCGGCGACCCCACCCCCTTTGATCGCATCCAAGCTACCCGCTTCTCGGCGATCGGTTTAGATTTCCTGATTGAACAAGCCCAAAAACCTACACCCACAGGGGCTTTCATGGGAACGGAAGCCGGTAATGTGCGATTTATTGACCTCGGCATGATTCCGCGCATGGTAGACAAAGAACACCAACGTCCTAAAGAACAATGGTGGATGGAAATCGCGGCGATCGGCAAAATTCTGGC
This sequence comes from Laspinema palackyanum D2c, assembly GCF_025370875.1. Classification (NCBI taxonomy): domain Bacteria; kingdom Bacillati; phylum Cyanobacteriota; class Cyanophyceae; order Oscillatoriales; family Laspinemataceae; genus Laspinema; species Laspinema palackyanum. The sequence goes on along the minus strand of NZ_JAMXFD010000016.1, from coordinate 73,083 downwards.
CCATACCGCACCCCCAACTCAAGGATGAAGTTCTTCGGGACACGGCGTTTGCCGTGTCCCTGGCGGCTGAGGGGAGAAAAACGCGGTAAACTATACTCTATTATCCTATCCCGGACCCGATTGCCTGTCATGCCAAACCCTGTACATCTGCCGGTTCCGGTACGGTTTCTGTAGTCACCTATAAATTAGGCATCCATTCTTATGCCGTGGAAGCGCATCCGTTTGTCTATCGACTCTGATAACTGAATCAGAAAAACAGCCGCTTTGATAAGCTTTAATAGAGGTGGATCAAAAACAAGTTGAGGAATTTATGATGAAGCTTAAAAACGGTCTGGCGCGTCATATTACTCAAATTATGATTATGCCCCTGTTTGGAACCGGCTCTAAGGTTACTGGCTTGCAAGAGGCGATCGCCACCCTCGAAACCCTAGACTTAGAAAATCCTAGGGGTGATTTTCAACGGGTTGAGGTGATAATTGATTATAACAATGGAGATTCCATCCGTGCCACATTTCAAAATAAATTCTTACTGGCAGACTTTTTACAAACTTTAGGTTAACCTGTTGGTTCAGTCACTAGCGACGTAAGCAATAAACCCTTTAACACTAATACGAATAAAAGACGGCAAGCCAAATTTTCTAAAAACAAAATTTGTAGGTTAAGATAAACCTAGACCTTTGAAAAATCTGATTTACCTTGGTGTAGGAGTAACTGAAAGTATGTTATCTGCAATGAACCTATTTGATGAAGGGTTTTATTTAGCGAGAAATTCTGATGTAGCGGTAGCGGTGGCGAGTGGGATATTCAGTAGTGCAGCCGAACACTTTTTTGCATTTGGAGACCAGGAAAAACGCGACCCGAGTGCGTTTTTTCAGACCGATTACTATCTAGCACAAAACCCAGACGTAGCGGCAGCAATTTCCCCAAACCTGACCCCGTTTGACCATTTTATTAATGTCGGTTACCGGGAAGGGCGCAGTCCGACTCCCTTGTTTAATACCAACTTTTACGCCCAAACTAATCCTGATGTAGCGGAGGCGGTTCGGCAAGACCCCTTGACGGGTTTCTTTGCTCATTTTATAACAGTTGGGGCGCAAGAAGGTCGCAGTCCTGTGGCCTTTTTTGATCGGAGTTTTTATCTGGAACAAAACCCAGATGTTGCTGAGGGGGTTTCCCGAGGAGAGACGACGGCGATCGCCCATTTTGCAAACTTCGGTCAATCGGAGGGTCGCTTGCCTCGTCGCTTATTTAATGAAATGTACGTCTTCGGGGACAGTCTTTCCGATGATGGCAATTTGTTTGCCTTAACTCAGGGTCTATTTCCCCCAGAACCCTTATATGACAAGGGCCGATTTAGCAATGGACCCGTTTGGTCCGAACTACTCCCCTCTCGTCTAGGGTTAGAGGTCAATCCTCAGACTAATATTGCTTTTGGAGGGGCTACGAGTTCGTCTGTGAATTCTCTCAACTTGCAAAATCCGCTGTTACCTAGCTTGCCTGGGTTGCAAACACAAATTGACAGTTTTCTTGCCGAAACTCCTGTATCTAATCCCACTGGATTATACACCATTTGGGCAGGGTCTAATGATTACCTGAATGCGGGGATTACAGATGTCACAATTCCGGTGAATAATGTAGTGAATGCGGTGACTCAACTGGCAGAGGATGGTGCTCGCAATTTTATGGTGATGAACCTCCCGGACTTGGGTAACACGCCTGGAGTCAGAAATCGGGGCCCGCAAGCGCAGCAATTGTTAAGCCAACTTACCAATGCTCATAATACGGCATTGGCCTCCGCGATCGCCAATTTAGACCAAAACCCGAATATCAATATTATTCTGGTTGATGTCAATGGGTTGGTCAATGATGCGATCGCCAATCCCAGTCAATATGGATTCACAAATGTCACCGACCCCGCCCAGAAATCCATCGGAAGTGACCCCAATACCTTCCTGTTTTGGGATGATGTCCATCCCACCACCGTCAGTCATCAAATTATTGCCGATGCCGCCCTTAAAACCGTGACGGACTTATCTCAACTGGCGAAGGTGATTCTCTAACCCTCCAACCCCTTAGAAAATGCGGGCATCTCACTCGCGCAAGATACCCGCATTTTCATCATCTTATCCCTAGGGTTATAAGCCTGGTACTCACCGGATTAATCGGGAGTGAATTCAGCAATTTTTGCCATTGGGGTGAGGCTGGGTGCTTTGAAGCCGATGGTTTCGGTCGATCGCACCTGGGCGTAGGCTTGGGTCGCTACACTATTAATCGCCACGGTCGTATTGTCATACACTTGCATCGCAATTTTAGGATAACAACCGATCGCCACGATCGCGACCAAGAAACTCAAGGCGATCGCTACTTCCCGAGGGCGACTATCAATAAATGCCGCTTCTCCAGGCAAAATACAATTGGTCCCAAAACAGACCGCTGCTTGGTTTTCAATGAAGTCTTCCCGTAACTCTGGATCGGTGATGTCACAAGCGGGAATTTCCTTCGACCCGTAGAAGGACCCGTGAAACACTTGACGCACCATCGACAGCAGATAAATCGGGGTTAAAATCACCCCAATTGCAGCTAGAAAGACTACGGCAATCCGGAAGGTCAGGCTATAAAAATCACTGGTGGCAATCCCAATAAATACCGCCACTTCACTGGCAAATCCACTCATGCCAGGTAGGGCAAGGGATGCCATTGCACCAGCAGTATAGAGAGCAAAAACTTTGGGCATGAAAATCCCAATTCCCCCCATATCTTGCATGGTCATGGTATGGGTGCGATCGTAAGTTACCCCGGTTAAGAAAAACAGCACCGAGGCAATTAATCCGTGGGAAATCATCTGCAACATTGCCCCATTAATTCCGAGGTCGGTGAAGGAGGCAATCCCAATTAACACAAATCCCATGTGGGAAACGGACGAATAGGCGAGTCGCCGTTTCATATTGGTTTGGGCAAAGGAGGTTAATGCCCCATAAACAATATTAACGACTCCCAAAATGACTAAAACCGGGGCAAAATAAACATGAGCATCGGGTAGTAATCCCATGTTCATTCGCATTAATCCATAGGCACCCATTTTTAATAACACCCCGGCCAAAATCATCGAAACTGGGGCGGATGCTTCGCCGTGGGCGTCGGGAAGCCAGGTATGGAAGGGGAAGGCGGCGAGTTTGACGCCAAATGCAATTAATAAACCAGCATAGAGGGGCAATTGCAGGGCCAAGGGGAACTCTTTCAAGGCGATATCTGCAATATCAAAGGAAGCAGGGCCGGGTCCATACAAAGCTAAAGCGAGTCCGGCAATTAGAATAAAGATAGAGGCCGCAGCGGTGTAGAGTAGAAATTTGATGGCGGCATATTGTCGTTTCGGTCCGCCCCAGATGCAAACGAGGAGATAGACGGGGACGAGTTCGATTTCCCACATGATGAAGAATAGCAGCAGGTCTTGGGCGATGAACACCCCCACCTGGGCTGCATATAACACCAGCATCAGGAAGTAGAACATTCGGGGTTTGCGGTCTACTTGCCATGCGGACAGCAGGGCCATGCTGGTGACGAATCCGGCTAGGAGGACCAAGGGCATGGAGATGCCATCCACGGAGACGGTCCAGCTGATGCCGAGTTGGGGAATCCAGCTAAATTGTTCGACGAGTTGAAAGCCGGAAACCTGGGGATCGTAATGTTGCCAGAAGAGGAGGCACATCAGGGCGAAGTCGGCGATCGCCACTCCAGTTGCATACCAGCGCAAGACGTTTCCATCGCGATCGGGTATCACCGGAACCAGTAAGGCCGCCACTAGGGGCAGAGCAAATATAGTAGTTAACCAAGGAAATGAATCAGCAAGCATTGCAGTGATTTTTCTCTTTTTAAAGGGGCCAGGGCATTAATCTTGAACCTATTATGCCTGCTTTTGTAACATTTCTTTAACTTTTCGGGAAGGGATTAAGAAAATTTTATATTGAACCCCAGACCAAACAAACTTACGCCTAAATACCTAAATGGAGCAGGGATGGGCTGGGATGTCCTTCCCATGAGGTTTTGAGGCGTAAGTCCGGTCAGAGAATCTGCTGATTCATCCTTCTTGGATAGCCATAGATTTTTAAAAGGGTCAGGCATCTTGAATGCTCTATATATTTTATTTATGTTGGCAATCTGCAATTTTTGGGGTAAATAAAAAGGAAAACCGTAGAAGCCGATCGCCTCATCAAAAGATGAGAGGTGGGACTGAAGTGCCGCCCACCTCTAGGAAGAAACCCCCATGAGGGGGAGATTAACCGGATGGGTTGTTTTCTCGGAGATGATGGACCAACGCCTGAAGTCCCAGACGATAACTATTGGGACCAAACCCGCTAATTTGCCCGACGGCGATCGCGGCAATGTAGGAGTGATGGCGAAACGGTTCACGGCGATAAATATTGCTCAAGTGAACTTCCACAGTGGGAATGTTAACCCCTGCGATCGCATCACGGATGGCCACACTCGTATGAGTATAAGCCCCGGCATTAATCAAAAGTCCTGAGTGCTGGTCTCTGGCGGCATGGATAGCATCCACCAGTACCCCCTCATGATTGGATTGCAACGCAGACACCTTGACTTGCAAAGCCTGGGCCTCGGTTTCCAGCAAGCGATTAATATCTTCTAACGTCGCACTCCCATAGACTCCTGGCTCTCGTTGACCCAGGAGATTCAAGTTTGGCCCATGCAGTACCAATATATTCAGCAATCGCCGATGCCTATGCCTTTAACACTATAAATTTACCGACGCCGACGGGGTTCGTTGACGGGAATAGGAATAGGTTCCGGTTCCGGTTCTGCCTCTGGACCGAGAAGGGCCTCAATAATTTTCCGGGCCCATTCTTTTAATTTGTCGATTAGGTTATCTATATAATCCATTGAAAAGACAGCTCCTTGAATCCAGGCTATCGCTCTACTACTTGACGGCAGTCACTGATTGCCGTTTGTAACAGAATTGGAATTACTCTGTTTCTTTGATCATAACGAATCCTGAGAAATGAGCAAGTAGACTCAACCGTACAAAACGGGCTTTTGGGGATCAGTCTCGGGGGCTTCACCCCTGACAGCCCCTATATGTAGTCATATTTTTAAAAATAAACACTACAAGTAGTGTTTTAGAGAAAATATTAAGAATGTTAAGCTATTCTTAACATTTTTCTTCTGAGGCAGTCCAGAGCACCTTCGGCGCTGTAATGGCGAATCAAGTCCCTTTCTTGGAAAGCACTCAAGCGGAATTCAAAACTTTCAACCTCACGGTTGGGTCCAGCTAACCCGATATAAACTAATCCCACAGGCTTTGTCTGGCTGCCACCGCCAGGACCGGCAATTCCCGTGACGCTCAGACCCCAAGTTGCGCCTAATTTAGCACGGACACCGAGGGCCATTTGTTGAGCCACAATATCGCTAACTGCACCTTCCCGGGCTAAATCCGCTGAGTTGACATCCAGAAGCCCGATTTTTACCGAATTGTCATAAGCAATCACCCCGCCTAAGAAATAGCGAGAACTGCCGGAAATGGCGGTGAGGAGACTGCCGATACTTCCCCCGGTGCAGGATTCGGCCACGGCGAGGGTTTCACCCCGTTGGAGGAGTAAATCACCCACCACGGAAGCGAGGGTATCTTGGTCGCACCCAAAATAGTCAAAGCCAGCGATCGCTTGAATCTGTTGCTGTACGGGGGCGATCGCCGCTTGAGCTGCGGTTTCATTGGAGGCGCGGGCGGAAACCCGGAGTTTGACCTCGCCATTGAGGGCGTAGGGAGCCACCGTGGGATTGGTCAAATCCAGTAACGGAGCCACTTTTTCCGCTAAAACCGACTCAGAAATTCCCCAAAATTTCAACATCCGACTGTAGATAATATCTTGACCCCAGCCTTGGGCTTTGAGGTAGGGGACGGCAGTTTCTTCCCACATTCGGTACATTTCCTTGGGAACACCAGGAAAGGTCAGAATCGTCAAATTAGGACGAGGTTGCCAAATAATACCTGGGGCCGTGCCGAGGGGATTGGGTAAAATGTCCGCACCCGCAGGAATTGAGGCTTGTTTGCGATTACTGGCCGCCATTGGCCGACCGCGAGAGGCGTATTTTTGGATCAGGTCTTCGAGAATGTCCGTTCTTTCGACCATTTCCACCCCAAAACAAGCAGCGAGGGTTTCGTGGGTGAGGTCGTCGGGGGTGGGGCCCAGACCGCCGGTAAAGATAAGAATTTGGGCAGAACGCTCGATAGCGATCGCCACCACCTGTTTAATTCGGTCTGGATTGTCCCCCACCACCGTTTGAAAATAATGAGGGATACCCAGTCCAGCCAGTTGTTTCGCTAAAAATTGAGAGTTGCTGTTAAGAATGTCTCCTAACAGCAATTCTGTGCCAACACAAATAATCTCAGCACTCATGAATGTTTGATTTTAGAGTTTAGATAGGATAGGCACCAGAGATAGGTGTTTACTCAGCCGGGTTATAACCTCGCGTGTTTCTTCACTTTCCAACTGGCATAGCTGAGTAAAGCCGTTGCCGCAAAAGCGTAGGCGACGCCACTGGGAATTCCGGCAAACGCTAGGGCGATACTGCCAACCCAAATGGTCAGGGCGTAAATAAACAGAACGGTTAACCGATGGGAGAGTCCAGCTTCGAGGAGACGGTGGTGCAGATGACGCTTATCGGCGGTAAAGGGAGATTTGCCATTGCGAATGCGATCGACAATCACCGCTGACATATCCAGAATGGGGACCGCTAGAATGATATAAGGCAGGACCACCGCAGTAACAGCCGTAGTTTTGACCAAACCCACCACACCGACCCCAGCCAGGGTGAAGCCGATAAAATAAGAGCCACCATCCCCCATGAAAATTTGGGCCGGATTAAAGTTGTACCGGAGGAAGCCCAAAGTTGCACCGGCTAAGGCCGCCGCAATCAACGCAGCAGCGGGTTGATGCATAAACAGGCTCACCATCAGCATAACTAAGGCGGCAATGCCGGAAACACCTGCCGCCAGACCATCTAATCCATCGATCCAGTTAATGGCATTGGTCATGCCAACCAGCCAGATCACGGTGATGGGATAGCTAATCAAGTCAGGGAATTTCACGAGTCCCAGAAAGGGAATGGTTAAAAATTCAATTTGAACACCGACGGCCCAAGCGCCACTGGCACAGATGGTTTGTAACAGGAGTCGCAAGAACGGAGAGAGTCCGTATAAATCGTCAGCGAGTCCGATCGCGAAGAAGGCAAGGCCGCCGAGGGTGAGGCCCCAAATTTCGTACTCTTTCGGAGTGGGCAAGAAGCCAAATCCACCCATCCACCAGACGATTAATAGGGCGATCGTGGTCCCTAGGAAGATGGATACGCCTCCCAAGCGCACCATTGGCTGGCGGTGTACCTTGCGTTCTGAGGGAAGATCAACTCGGCCACTTTTAATCCCAATTTTTTTGACGACCGGCGTCGTTGCAAGGACAACAAGGGCGGCGACGATAAAAGCAACCACATGGTAGAGCTGGTAAGGCATCAGAATAAACTCAGTTGCAAGACAAAAAACATCTCAGGCAAATTCTACCTACATTTACTACATTTAACTGAACCGAGCTACGGATGAAAGTGGAAGATTTATTAAAATAAAGCCGTTATGGTTTTCAAGAGTTTAGTAGGGGCGTTGCTACAGGGGGCGGTGGGTGACAACCCTCATCATTGGATGCCCCGCTCGCCCCTACGGTTATAACCCAAATAAGCCTAACCCTTTTTTAGCCCATTTCAGCATTGAGGGGTGGATGGGATGCGATCGGGTGAAATAATCTTTATAATAATCTGGGCAATGTCTGCTTTCCTCGTTTGGAGGGGAGGAGTCCGAGAATGACTCGGGCGATCGCTCCCTAGAGGAAACATGGAGTTAAATCTGCGGTTGCTGCATTTTTTCCGGGTTCTCCCCCCCTGATCGGATCAAGGAATCAATCAGGGTCTATTCGGTGCAATTATTCTGCCAGTGCATCGGGTCATCTCTAAATAGATGATTTACCCCACTACTCTAAACAGCCCCCAGTTAAATCTGGTCCCCCTTAAGAAGTGGCACAGTTCCTCATCAAGGGTTCCCCAACCGTAGGAAACTTGAAAAAGAAGAGGGAGATCCAGGAATTACAGTTTTGTTCACTCAAATTAGAGGGAACAGTCCTGAATCAATTGCTGACTTCATTCTGAAGAGTTCCCTCTCAATACTTAAAAAAAGGGGGGAGTTTTGGACGGTTACCCGAGGTCTGATCGGGCGAAAAAATTTATTTAAGAAAGGGTCTAAACCCCTTCCGTATAAACATCTGGGATAATCGAGGAGAAGAGGAAATGGAAGTGACAACGGTCACCCAAAAATTGCGTCAAAATCCTTATGAGGTTTATCGAGATCCACTCACGGGGAAATGGATGGTGATCAAAAATCCGAAACTACCGAGCGATCGCCATGTTAATCCTTCTAAGCCTTTATCAAACCTATTTCAATCCCTGAAACCCGGAGAGGGTCAGGAATTGCGATCAGAGTGTGGGGAAGTGCCCCTCAAAGAATAAATAAAATTGATTTAGAATAGGGAGCGAAGGATTTAGGGTGAGTAAATTACCAACATGGCAACTTATTTAGTAACAGGAACTGCTCGTGGCATTGGGTTAGCATTGTGCCAGCAGTTACAGGAACGGGGGGATACGGCGATCGCGGTTTGTCGTGAGTCGTCCCCGGAGTTAGATGCATTAGGGATTCGAGTCGAAACCGGAATTGATATCACTTCGGATCAAACCCTAAAAGAACTGGTGCAGCGATTGCAGGGGATATCCTTAGATGTGTTGGTCAATAATGCGGGCATTTTAGAAGAAGATAGCCTCGATCGCCTAGATTTTGACAGCATTCAACGGCAGTTTGAGGTCAATGCTTTGGGAACATTGCGAGTGACTCAGGCACTGCTACCGTTTCTCTCTCCGGGGTCCAAAATTGGGATTGTCACCAGTCGCATGGGTTCTATTGAGGATAATAGTTCCGGAGGTTATTATGGGTATCGGATGTCAAAAGTCGCCGTGAGTATGGCAGGCAAATCCCTGGCGATCGATTTAAAACCGCGCAAAATTGCCGTAGGGATTGTACATCCCGGGTTAGTTCAGACCCGCATGACGGATTTTAGTGGAATTTCCACCCGGGAAGCCGCGCATGGTATCATTCAGCGAATTGATAATCTCACTCTGGATAATTCGGGTACGTTTTGGCACGCCAATGGCGAAGTCTTACCGTGGTAGAAGAGGGAAACTGATTAGGTGATGAGAGATTAGTCTAGTTGGAGTGTAACGGATGGATGCCTCTATGGGGAGATGTTCCGAACCCGTGAGGGGTAGAACCTGACTCGATGTTGCACTCCACTCGGCAGAGTACCAAATCTGATCAATTCTGAACAGGGGAAGGGTGAATAATGCATTCACTTCCCCATTTGACCACATATTTCTTTATAAATTTCGTTCATTTTTTGGATAACTTCCTGAGCTTTTTGTTGCTTTTCTGGATTTTCATAAAATAAATCAGGATGCCATTTTTTTAGTAAAGTTCGATAAGCTTGTTTCACCTCTTTCAGCGAAGCATTAGAGTTCAGCCCGAGGATTTTGTAAAACCGAGCAATTTTATCGCTAACAGGTGGCGGAGGTGCTTGCGGACGAAGAGCGATCGCCTCCTGATGCGATCGCCGGTTCATCTGTTTCAGATTGGCTAATTCTGCATCCATTTCCAATGCCTGAAACTTGGCTTCCACAGGGTCAATCATTTCCAAAACCTCTTCACTTGAATTTCCCCCAACGGGGTTAGCCCATATCCGAACAACACTCCCTCAATCTCCAGTCAATTTAAGTCCCCTTCAAAGACTGCAAATCCTGAGTTAACGCCTCCAATACATTCTGCAAAAACTGGATTTGATGGTGCTTCGTGAGCATCTCCGAGGAGGGCTTAACGGGTTGAAATCGCATCACGGACGAGGCTATTTTTTCATAGTCTTGCAGGGTTGAAAAAGCCGCTTCACTGAACCGCGTCAGATAGTCCTCCACCGCTTTTTTATAGATCGTTTGTAAATCAAGAGAACTCCCCGGAGTGCTAGGAGTGGCGGGGGTAGATGAATTGGGTTCAATAATTCGATTCAGGATATAATAAGCACTGCGAGCCACCGTATTCCCCACAGGACTTTCTAATAGCCAATCCAAAGGAGTGTCCCCTGAGATAGCGGTGGGACGTTTTGGCGACTTAGGAGCCGAGGGAGTTTGGGGACCAGGGACCGAGGGAGGGTCAGGAAATTTTAGGGTTAATGTTCCGGGGTGGGAGTGGTTGAAAAACTCACAAGATTTATTTACCCAACTGGTAATTTCTTGTTGATGTTTAACCATCGCCGGTTGAAAAGATTGGGTTTCCCAGGTGCGAAATTGACCCTGTTGCAGTGCGGCGATCGCCTCCAGTTCATATCGCTTTAACAGATTCGGTAAATACAGCTTACTTTGCAAATCAGAAACGCTCCCCTCAAACCCTTGTTTAATCAGTTTTTCCGCCTTTTGTTGCAATTGAATTTTATTCGCCTGTTTTTCTTCAATAACGGCTAAATCAGTGTTCAACCCTTGAATTTTTGCCGTTAAAGACTGGCAGATTTGAAAGGCGATCGCCTCTAAGCGTGGCAACCAATTAGTAGTTTTTTCTTGATGAAATGCCACAATACTTTGCAGCGCCGATTCAAACATTGGCAGACCCGTAGTCTGCGCTGCTGCCGCATCCCCTTTCAGTCTGGCTCGCAGGGCGGGTAAAGCATCAACTCGATACAAATTACTAATCCCCGGAGGCAAATTAGAGCGAAAACTTTCTGCCACAAACCGCATTCGACTGGACACTTCTTTTTGGTCGTCTGGGTCCATTAAATTCATAAAATTGACCGCAAACACCACCGTTTCAATCCCGCGATCGAGCAGCCAATCCCGGAGATTTTCCCGTTCTCCCAGGGTCATCAACTTACGAGCATCAAGTACCTGCACCACCAAATCTGCCGTTAATAGTTGATTTCTGACTAGATTATCCTGTTCTTCCCGGTCATTGGTTCCGGGCAAATCCAAAAATTCTACCCCAATTTGCAGAAAAGAATGAGGACAGAACACCTCCACCGCAGCAACATCATTTCGCATCCGGCGCTCCTGGTCTAAAATAGCATATTGCTTGAGGATAGCCGTCCCGCGATCGCTCATTACCTGTCCATCAGTTAAGGTAATTTTAGCGCTCAGTTCTTCCCCATATCTAACATGAATTGCAGCCCCCGTTGTCGGAATCAAATCAATCGGGAGAGTGCGCTGTCCCAGCAAAGCATTGAGTAAAGTAGATTTGCCATAATTAAAAGGCCCAAAAACCGCAATCCGAAAGACGGGATTTTCCAACGCTTCGCAAATTGTCAGGCTATCTTGATACAGGGGTAAACTTTTATCCAATTCTAATGCCCCTAATGCTGCCCTGATATTCCTGACTACATCTTGATAAACTTCCTGCTGCATCTTTTTGCCTCGGTGTAAAACTGTCAATTAACAGGATAGACTTGGGTGCTGACTTCCCCCGCTTACGGCGTAGGCAAGGGCGGAAACAACCTCATGGAGTAACCCTCAATGAATTAGACCCTTATTCAAAGCAGTGGGAGGGTCTCGCTCCCTAATCGGGTAAGGGAGCGAAACCCTCCCATTGCATAGATTGAATGGTCTGAATGATTGAAAGTTACGCTATAGTTTAGCCTACAGAAATCAGTAAATCCTGATATTCTGTCTCAATATTTCGCGCCTCCAAACTGACATCAGACTCTAACTTTCTGAGTCGTTCTAATTCACTGCTCCGATTAATTTCATGGGATTGCTTTTGTGCCAGCAAATTATCTAATTCCGCTTGGCGAGATTTGATATCATCATCAATGCGTTGAGTTACCTCCCGGTCATAAGCATCAAAACACTCTTTAACCGCATCGTGAATCGGCTGCCACTGTTGATCAGCGACTTGGGGCAGATATTTGACCAGTTCTTTTTTAGTCACTTTGACCACTTCTAAGCGAGCGCGATCGGCCTGAAATAACCCCACGCCTAATCCCACCAGTGCTAAAGTAATTGGCCCTAAAATAACCCCAAACACGGTGGAAATCGCCGCACTAATTCCAATCACGGCTACCATATTTAACAGGATATTTTTCCAGTCGAAACCGGCTCCCATGAGGGCGGCTCCTGCTAGATTTCCTGTAGCTAATGAAACTAATCCCATTGCCCAATTTGCCCAGGCGGGAGAGCTATCTTCCGGTAAACTGTTGCTACCGGCATGGATTTGTTGTCCGGTGAGTTTTTCGGTAATTTTAGTGGTGACTTTGGTGTAGTCGGACCCGTACTGTGAGGCACTTTTGGCTAATTGAATGAACGCCCCATTCATCTCTTGTTCGGCGGTGAGGCTCCAAGCGGATAATTTATCATTAATGTACTGCTCAAATGCCTGCCGAAACCGGGCTTCAAAGTTCTCTCGTTTGCCTTTATCGATAAAATCTCCAAATTTGATATCCGGTTGATAGGTTAAGAAATCACTTTCAAAGGTATTGCCTAAGTTGAGGACATAAGTGCGGAATGAATCAGCGATCGCCCGCGCTTTGTTATCTCGGACCTGTTTGATTTCATCCTTGAAGCGATCGCGAATATTCGTTAAAGCTTTAAACTCCGGTTCAACCGAACTAATCCGCTGTTTTAACTCATTCACATCCCCATCCAGTAACGGAATCCGGCGGGCGATCGCCTCGCGCACTCGCGTGGAGGTTTGACGTGCTAAAGTTCGCGCCTGCCGCAATTCAGAAACCGCCCGTTCCTGGGTTAAAAACGCATTCAACGCCCCCAAAAAACTGGGGAATCCCGTTCCCTCTAACGAAGCCACTGCATCCTTAATCCGTCGTCTCAACGCTTGAATCGCTGAAATTTCAAACACCCGCTCCTCATAAATATCATGCCCATCCACCACACAATATTCTGCCAAATTCGCCTTAAAAACTTGCCGCAATCGCGTCTCAGAATCCTGCAATTCTTCCTCATCATCCGGGTCAATTAAACTCTCCCGCACCTGATCCCAAGCATTAATCAGGAAAAACACACTCAATCCCCGACCCTTAATATAATTCTCCAGATAGCGGCGTTCTCCCAGGGTGCAAGGTTGTGATGCCCTCATCACAAATAAAATTGCATGGCAATTGTTAATATACCCCAGGGACAATTCATTTCGAGATTCCGTATCATTCAGCCCTGGACTATCAACAATTTCCACCCCTTTTTGCAGTAGCGATAGCGGGTACTCTAACACTGCATAGTCTACATCGGGAAACGCTTGTTGCTGGTTCTGTTCCAGTTGTTTCGCTTCCGAGGGAGGGATGGTGTAGTTCTGCTTAAAACTTTTAAAATCTAGCTCTTGGGGGCTTTTTCCATCCTTAAAATAGACCGTTACCTTCTTTTCCGGTCCGTAGCGCAACACCGTCAGCAGGGCAGTACAAGGGTTGACATCACTGGGTAAAATATTCTCTCCAATTAACGCATTGAGAAAAGTGCTTTTTCCCCGCTTCATATCTCCCAAAACCAGCAGCCGAAAGACCCCATGCCGTAAATTTTTGCTGGCTTTTTGCGTATCTTCTATTTCGCGCTCTAAGCCCAATTGCCCAGATTTTTTCGCCCCTGATGTTTCAGATTCTTGCAAAATTTCGGCTATCTTGCTGAACGCATTAGCCACATCTGCTCGCACTTCTGCGACCCGCTCTAAATTAGTCAAAAAACTTTTTGTTTCCATTTTATAGCTCATGCTGATTTAGGGTAATATCCATCAATAAAGTTGACACGATTGTACTTCTGTTGTTTCCGGTTCAGGCCTCCAAACCAGACCCGAACAAAAAACTTGCAACCACTCTGATGCCATTTCAGCCATTGTATGAGATTAAGGACTCATAAACCCGGTTAACCGTCCGGCATTCTGAGATAAAGTCTGCCTCTAGTTTTTGCAGACGCTTTAACTCACTGTCTCGATTAATTTCTCTGGACTGTTTTTGTTGGAGCAAATTATCTAATTCCATCCGACGAGATTTAATATCATCATTCAGCCGGTTCATCACTTCACAATCATAAGTATCAAAACACTCTGTGATCGCTTGATGAATGACTTTACCCTGTTCTTCTGCGATTTGGGGCAGATATTTAATCAGCTCTTTTTTCGTTGCCTTAATCAATTCTTTGCGACCTTGTTCTGCTTGCAATGCACCCACGCCTAATCCCACCAGCAGGATGCCCAGGGGTCCAGTTAACAGCACCGGAATCGAAAAAATGGCTAAAAAGCTATAGATACCAATCACCGATAGAGAGTTAACAAGAATGTTTTTCCAGTCGAATCCCGCACTTGCTAAAAAGACGCCTGCGATGTTACCCGTTGCCAGGGAAACTAATCCCATTGCCCAACTCGCCCAGGTGGGAGAATTGTCTTCTGAATTAAAATCGCTGCGGGTATAAATTTGTTGCCCGATTAATTTGTCAGTCATCGCCTGGGTGATGCGACTATAGGCTGAACCATACTCGGATGCTCGCTTGGCAAGTTGGGTAAAAGCTTCCTGCATTTCTTGGTTTGCGGTTTTTTCCCATGCGGTTATTTTATCATTCAGGTATTGTTCAAATGCCTGTTTAAATGCGTCATTAAACGCTTCTCGTTTCCCTTGGTTTAAGGATTCAAAAAAGCCTAAATCCGGTTGGTACGGGGAGAAATCGGCTTCAAAGGTACTGCCCAGATTGAGAATGTAGGCGCGCAATGACTCGGAAATCCCCCGCGCTTTCTGATCCCGGACGCTTCTAATTTCATCAGAGAAGCGATCGCGGATGTCATTGAGTTTCTCGAATTCCGGTTCTACGGAGGAAATCCGCGCTTTCAATTCGTTAACATCGCGATCGAGTAAAGGAATCCGACGGGCGATCGCCTCCCGTAGGCGATCGGTACTCTGACGCGCTAAAGTTCGCGCTTGCCGCATTTGAGCTACCGCTCTTTCTTCCGTCAAAAACTGATTAATCGCCCCCATAAACTCCGGAAATCCCGTCCCTTCTAAGGATTGATTCGGGTCTTTCACTCGTCGCCGCAATGCCTGGAGTGAAGAAATTTCAAACACTCGTTCAGGATACAGATCATAGCCCTCCACCTGGCAATAGTCAGCCAAATTGCTATGAAATACCTGCCGCAGTTTTTCCTGCGCTTCTTGGAGTTCTTCCACGTTATCAGGGTCAATTAGTCCCTTGCTAATTTCATCCCAAGCATTAATCAAGAAAAAAACTGTTAATCCGCGCCCTTTGATATAATTATCCAAATAGCGGCGCTCCTCCAAAGTCACCGGCTGACCCGCACGGAGGACAAACAAAATTCCATGACAGTTATTAATATAATTCAGAGACATTTCATTCCGTGCTTCCGTATCATTCAGGCCCGGACTGTCTACAATTTCAATACCCTTTTCCAGTAATGCTAAGGGATATTCAACCACCGCATAGTTCACCTCGGGAAAGGCTAACTTTTTCTCCTGTTCTAGGGTCTTGGCTTCGTCTGGATTAATGGTATAACGCTGCTTGAAGGTAGGAAAATCTAAACGTTCCGGGGGTTTGCCCTCTTTGAAATAAACCGTCACCGTTTTCTGTTTTCCGTAGCGTAACACCGTGAGCAAGGCTGTACAGGGATTCACATCTGCCGGTAATAGTTTCTCTCCAATTAAAGCATTCAAGAAGGTGCTTTTTCCCCGCTTCATGTCGCCCAGAACCAGCAGTCTAAACACCCCCTGCCGTAAATTCTTTGTGCCGAGGGTCAGATCCGTGATGTTGCTTTGTAATCCCAGTTTTCCAGAGGTTTCCTCCCCCTGGGATTCGTCAGTTTCTAACAAATCAACCATCCGATCCAGACAGGCAGCCACCTCAAATCGGACTTGAGCCACACGCTCCAAATTGTTAATAAAACTTGCGGCTTCCATTTTATAAACCATTGGTCTTCTCTCTATTTATTGGGTTTATCTGAGTCAAAAAAAAGTTTGTAACCTACCCAAGCGATCGCCCCAACAATCACCGCACTCGCCAGCATCGTTCCCACCCGGACAGCAGTGAAAACGAGAACCACAACCAGGGCATACTTTCCTACCCGCTTGAGTTGTCTTCCCCAGCGTTGCCGCTTCGATTCAACAGGTTCCTCTTTAATGGTTTGATACAGGGGAGGTTCTGCTTTGTATAGCTCCATCTCCATTTCCCGCAGTCGTAGCGATCGCTCTCGCTCCGCAATTTCTCGTTCTCGCTCTGCGAGTTCCTTGTCTGGGTTACGTTTGTCATTCATCTCCCTTCACCCTCTCTATACAATGAGTTCCCACCCTTGGTTGAAAAAGTTTACTCCCAATTAGGCCACTTTTTCCGCTTCTATTGTACGCCTGACTCCTCACTCCTGGCAAGTTCATTGTCCTCATAAAGGGGATATAGCGTGAAAACATTTAACTCACTTACCTCCTTCAATTTCAATTAAATATTTTACCCCATTTTTAGAATTTTATTTTACAATTGTTTTATTGTAAAATAATTTAAACAATTAACAAATTGGCCCTTTTTATGATTTCCCTAACCAGAGAGTAGGCGTTATTTGATATTTTTTGGCCTAAGTTTGTGAACTTTTATGGACAACACCTCTTTTGATTTGAGCTTTAGTTAAAATTTAACATCATCCGGATCGGGGTCTGTGATTTCAATCACAAAACCGGGCTTTCCTGCGCATTTGGTCAGGGTATTGTCACCGGGGTCAACCCCTGTACGATTTAGGGAATCGTCGGACCGGACCGATTCGGAGAAAGATAATCCCTGCTATTGATTCACCCCAGGTCAGAAAATGCCCGCCTTGCGATCGCCCAATAACAGGGATTGTCTAATTGAGGGGAGGCCATCTCATCCCAGCGATCGCCTAGAACGGCAGTAGCGGATTCCATGCCAGGACAAAAAACCGGGTTTCTGCCCCAGAAATGCTGCTAATTGCTATAGATTTGGTGAAGAAACCCGGTTTCTAAGCAATACTGGGGTGGGAGGACAAGGGAGTGCCTTGTCCCTATAGTCAGGATGGAAGGGAGGGAGCGCGAGGCACCCTATTTCATCGGGATTTCAATAATAAATTCTGCTCCCTGTCCTGGGGCACTCACACAACGTAATTGTCCCCCATGATTGTCGGCGATAATTTGATGACTGATATATAATCCTAGGCCGGTGCCGGTACCGACGGGTTTGGTGGTATATAAGTATTCAAAAACTCGGGCCATTACTTCCTCACTCATCCCCGGACCGTTATCAGCAATCGAAATCGCCACCTGATCGCCCTCAATCGGGTAAGTGCGAATGCTGATAATATTGGGCTGGTTCTTCATCATTTCGGCCCAATCCCGTCCGACGCTGGCCTCATCTAGGGCATCAATGGCATTGGCAATTAAATTCATAAACACCTGATTCAGTTGTCCCGGATAGCAAATCACGGGCGACAATTCTGCATAGTCTTTTTTTACTTCAATAGAGGGTCTGACTTCACTGGATTTTAATCGATGTTTTAAAATTAACAGAGTGCTATCGATGCCATCATGAATATTAAAGGGAATTTTCGTGGTCGTATCGGACCGGGAAAAGGTGCGTAATGAATTACTCAAATAACAGATGCGCTCACTGCCCTCTTTCATGGAGGCAATCACTTCGGGAACATCATTCACAATATATTCTAAGTCGATTTCGTGAATTTTCTCAGCAATATCTTCTCCGGGTTCGGGAAACTTGCCCTGATAAGACTGGATCAGTTCGATGAGTCCGTTCATGTAATCTTCGGCAATTTCAATATTGCTCGCAATAAAACCCACGGGGTTATTAATTTCATGGGCTACCCCCGCCACTAATTGACCCAAGGCGGTCATTTTTTCATTTTGGATCATTTGAGTTTGAGCATCCAATAATTTTTTACGGTCTTCCCTGAGTTTTTGGACTTCACTTAAGGCTCGGTTGATGGTAATTTCTAAGTCTTCAAAATCGATGGGTTTAGTCAGAAAGTCAAAAGCCCCCCGATTCATGGCGGTTCTAATATTTTTCATATCGCTGTAGGCGGACACGACCACAGTTTCAATGCTGGAATCGAGTTCGCGGATTTTTTCCAGTAAGGTTAGGCCATTCATTTGGGGCATATTAATATCGGTGATGGTCACCCGAATTTCGGCATCAGATTGTAAGGCTTCCAGGGCTTCCACTCCATTACCGGCAAATATAAATTCATATTGTTCGGACCGAATTTGCTTGCGAAATTGCCTTCTAATTAATTTCTCAAATGAAGGTTCATCATCTACAAATAAAATTTTGGGTGGCATAGCTTACTCCGATTATAGGGGTTATAGGGGGAATTGAAGGGGTTAGTTAGAGGGGTTGGTTTGGGGTAAGATGATCATAAATTCAGTATGTTCTCCGAGGTGGCTATTGACCTCTAGCTGTCCGCCATGCTGTCCCACGATGGTTTCATAGGTTAGAGATAAACCCAAACCCGTGCCTTCTCCCGTAGGTTTGGTGGTAAAAAAGGGATTAAAGATTTGATCCAGGATGTCCTCGGGAATCCCAGGACCATTATCTCGGATCCGGATTTCTACCCAGGGATCCCTGGCCGATTCGGTGGGGCGATCGCTGCTTGTACGGGTTTTTACTGTGAGGGTAGGACGATATCCATCGGGATCAGCTTGGTATTTCTCATACAGGGCGTAACAGGCATTATTGACGAGATTCAGAAAGGCACGGCTCATATCCTGGGGTACAATATAGATCTCACTGATTGCTTCATCATAATCGGTTTCGATCGCAATCGAAAAATTGGTGTCTTTATTCTGGTAACTGTGGTAGGCCAACTCGATGGCCTCACTTAAGATCGCATGAAGATTGACCCGCGATCGCTGACCTCGTTCGGCCTGAGATAGCAGCAGCATTCCCTCAACAATTTTTTCTATTCTTTCTCCATGCTGTTTGATATCCACCACGCTATCTTTTAAGTCGGTCAAGGTCTCATTCAGGTATTCTACATCTAAGTCTTCTAAATTCTCCCGAGGATTATCCAGTTCTTCTATCAGTTCTTCGGTTAAATCCACGGAAATCGAAGCAAAGTTATTGACGAAATTGAGGGGATTTCTAATTTCATGAGCAATGCCTGCGGCCAGGGATCCCAAAGAAGCCAATTTTTCCTGGGCAATCATTTGTTTTTGAGCCGCTTTTAACTGTTTGAGGGTGAGTTTAAGCTGTTGATTTTTATCTCGTAACTCCACGGTTCGCTGTTCGACTTTCACCTCTAAGGTGCGGGAATACTCTTCAATTTGTTTATAGGACAACTGGAGGTTTTCCAAAAGCGTATAACCAATTGTGGCGATCGCTGACCCGATTAACGCTAACAACGGCGGAACCAGGGGAATCCACCAACAGAGCCTAAACGCACTATAAACCGTTACGATTAACACTAAGCTGGCCAGGGAAATCATCACCCCAGTCCGGGGAAAAGAGATATAGGGCAACCCTTTAATATCTCGCCACTGACAGGTAAATCCAGCCCCAACGACCCCCCACAGAAAAATCCACAGCCATTCTACTCCCTCGGATGCGGTATGAATCGTCGATTCACCCTCTAGGGCCGCTGCAATCAGATGACTGGTCAGATTGGCATGAATTTCTATCCCGGCCATCGCTTCCGGAATGCCCGATAAGGTATTACTATAAGGCGTTAAGGAAAAATCTTTCAGACTGATGGCTGTCGAACCAATTAACACGATGCGATCGCGCATTAAATCCGGGGGAATTCGATTTTCTAACACATCCATCAAAGAGATACTTTCAAAACTCCCCTGGGGTCCGCGATAATTTAACAAAATTTGATATCCTTCATCGGATGCGCGGACATAACCCCCATCATAAGCACTAAAGGGGGAAAATACTGCTTTTCCTAATTCGATGCGAACCTCGTCTTTCATCTGGGGGGCAATCCCTTCGCCCTCCAGATAAATCATCGCCAACTTAAATGCCAAGCTAAAGACGAGTGTTCCCTCTTCATCGTTCAAATATAAAAACCCACGACGAATTTTATTATCCATATCCCAGGGAAAATCATTCGCCCCCACCTGATCAAGGCCATTAAGAATGGGGGAGGGTGCAATCTCTGCTTGCTGTTGATTCCCCACCACTTTGCGAATTCCAATTAAATTCGGTGTCGTCTCAAACACCCTTTTTAATTCTTCATTGCCCGGTCCTACCGGCAAATCCCGATAGATATCTAAGCCGATCGCTTTCGGTTCCTGGGCCTTAATTTTCTCTAGTAATTCCGCCAGGATCTGATCCGGGATCGGCCAGGTTCCCAACGTAGTCAAATCATTTTCATTAATTCCAATAATCAAAATCCGGGGGTCTGGGGGCTGCACAGGCCGAAGTTGAAATAATAAATCCAGGGTTGATAATTCCAGTGCCTGTAATAACCCGCTCATTCTCAGCAAAATCGTCAATCCCGCTACCGTCGGTGCGAGGATTGACACTCTGCGCCATTCCCAAATTTTTAGCTTAACCTTGGCCCACATAGAATTAAGAATTAAGAATTAAGAATTAAGAATTAAGACCGCCGAGAAGTTTAATCCTCAATTCCTAATTCTTAATTACTACCAGGGACTGCCAATCATGGTAAAGCCAGCCCAATAATAGGGGTGTCTTAACTCGCGATTCCCGAGGCGCGAAAGCTCCGGTGGGAGTTCTACGTTTCCGAACGACCCTACCAAGGCCCCATTTTCCAGATGCACGGTCCCGCCAATCATGGCGATTTGTGCTCTCCTCAACGCCTCTGCCTTAATCGGGGCCGATCGCAAGTTTTGGTAAAACTCGCTCATCAGTCCCAAGGTCCCCGCATCATTGGCGTACCAAAGACTCGCTACGGCTGATTTAACCCCGGCTTGCACGGCTAATCCAGCAAAGCCAAATTCGGCCTCTAAATCTCCGATCGCCGTGCGACAGGCGGACAGCACTAACAATTCTACGGGCGGATCGTTCCATTTTAACTGCTGCATCCGATCTAGGTGTAATTTTTCCCCCCATAGCTGCAAATAGGAGTTATCTCGTGCCCCTGAGTTAAATTGGCCGTGGGTCGCTAGGTGAATGATCCCGAACGGTTCTTGTCCGCGCAGTTCTTGCAATTTATCCAAGGTGACGGCTTCGTTTAAGAAGGCTGCACCGGGCCATAATTGATTCACAATGGTGTCAATTTCCACCGGTACTGCGGGTAACGGATATTGGTCAGAAAATTCTGACAATCCCATTGCTAAGACTTCGGTACTTTTCCAGTTGCTATAACGAGCATCGGTTAAATACAGACTGGGAATTAAGGTGATGCTGTATTTTTCGACTAAAAACTGCTCCCCATCATGTAATGCGGCAATGGGCAGCATCCGCAATCCCGCATCCATACTAAAAATGGTCGTCTCAATTCCCAACCGTTTGAGGTCCGGTTCTAAGGGGGCAATGATCCATTGATAGAGTTGCTGGGCCGGGGCTAAATAACTGGTGGTGCGCCGTCTGGATACATTACCAATCTCTCCCTGCAAGCGCTGCACTTCCTGCAACAGAACGGCTTGGTTGGCTTCAGGAACACTTTTGTAAATCGGTTTGCCAACGGGAGGGATTAAGACTAAATCTAATTGCTCATTTCGAGAAAAGACATAAATCAGACCGGCATTTTTACCCGTCAGGGTTTCCATATCCCGAAGTTTGTTCTGGATGGTCTCAAAGGATAAATAAGGCAGATTAATAGTCTGCCCTAAATATTCCTTAAAGTCCTCACTAAAAGCGCGATCGCCCATTTCAATCGCCTGTTCTATTTGACCCGAATCTAGCAGGCTATCGAGGTCACGGCGATTGTCCAACTGGAGAATGGGCGGTTCACTTAAAACATCGGAAACAGCCTGTTCATTCCTTTGTTCGAGTCCCGGGGACCCCATAAACCGATCGCCCAGGGAGGGGGTCCAAGGATAGCCCGTTTCGGTCAAGGAGGGAACATTCATGAGCGCGGGCTCTGCCGGAACTGGAGTGGCGATCGGCGGTACAGGTAAGCTCGACCCACCCTGAATCCCCGGTTCTCCCACCATAGGAATCTGCTCGGGTTCCACCACTGGGGCCGGTTCTGCTACGGGAATGGGGGCCGGTTCTGCTACGGGAATGGGGGCCGGTTCTGCTACGGGACTGGGGGCTGGTTCTGCTACGGGAATGGGGGCCGGTTCTGCTACGGGAATGGGGGCTGGCTCTGCTACGGGAATGGGGGCTGGCTCTGCTACGGGACTGGGGGCTGGTTCTGCTACCGGAATGGGGGCTGGTTCTGCTACGGGACTGGACTCACTGATGTCGGGTTCCGGAGCGGTTGGATTACTTGCCTCACCAGTCTCCGGTTCTGATGTACTCTGTGCCGAAGGCGGTAGTGGCAGGGGGTCAATTTTCGGGGCGGGTTTGATAACTGGAGCAAACAAGTTTTCCCCCTCTTCCGGGGATGGAGCGGGTTCAGGTTCTTCCGGATCTGGCAGGGTCACATTTTCAATGTTGAATGCACCGCTTGTCCCCGTGGCGATATTCTGGGGGAGATCTACGGTAACTTCTCCGGTATAATTGGAATAATCTAGGCCATCGCTCCCGGCTGCTCCATCAATACGGCCAAACCGTGCCCCATCGAGAAAGGCGAACGTATCACTGGCACTGCCTCCGGTCAAGTTTTCAATATTTTCAAACCTCATGCCGTTGGGATAGCCGCTAAGAGTGCCTCGGCCAGGGCCGGTGAGAGTCCAGGTGGTATCTTGGTTCGGACCTGTGAGCGTCTCGCCACCGGCGATCGTTACCGGCGCATTAAAGTTAAATCCATTATATAAAGTTACGTCTCCCGTACTATCGGGTCTACCAATGATAATCGAGCTAAAGCCATTTGTGAGAGCATTCAGCAGATTATCCCGTAAAATCAATGTGCCATTGGCTAGATTATTGTCCGTCGGTGCGATCGCCACATTTCTACCTGCCGAACCCGGTTCTATGACCAATCGCCCGCGCCCGGTTGCGGAACTGTTGCCCGTTACCTCAATCGCATCGGCTCTCACATTCAGATTATTTGTGTTGATGTTGCCTTGCAAGCGCAGGGTTCCCGTGCTGGCATCCAAGTTTATGGTTCCAGGGGTCGCATTAGAATTCGTGGACAAGTCCTGGGTGGTGATATTTCCGCCCTCGGTATTCAGTTCGATTATCCCCCCATCTCCCGATGCCGAAGACGCATCAATGCTGGCATTTCCAGTTTGAATAATGATGTTTCCATCCCCTCGGGCATTTAAAGTAATCTCTCCTCCAGTTCCCTCCCCATCGGAGTTGGCAAGGATCGTGCGGGTTGTAATATTCCCGGTTTCAGTGGTTAGGGTGATGCTTCCCCCATCCCCAGATGCCGAAGACGCATCTAAAATTCCGTTTCCTGTACCGATATCGATCGCCCCGGTCCCTCCCGCACTCACGATAATATCCCCAGCCGTTCCTTCCCCATCAGATTTGGAGATCATCTCTCCTGTGGTAATATCCCCGGTTTGAGTCGTTAGGGTGATGGTTCCCCCATCTCCAGATGCCGAAGACGCATCTAAACTCGCGTTGCCCGTTTGGATAGTGATCGCCCCGGGTCCTCCGGCACTCAGGGTAATATCTCCCCCCGTCCCCGCACCTGTAGACTGGGAAATTAGCTGACGCGCTTCAATATTGCCATTGCTACTGGTGAGGGAGATATTTCCCCCATTCCCTTCTGCGGAGGTATCGATGGTGGTAACCGTGATATTCGCTCCAAAAATATTAATATCTCGCCCTTGAGCGAGGATTTGGCTGGATGCATTCATCAAAAAAGCGCCAGTTCCTTCGTTGTCCGCATCCGCCCGAAATACAATGGCTTCCCCGGGGACAAATTCGAGGGAAACACCATTGGCAATCTCAATATTATTAGTCGCTTCTAGGATGATATTGCCGATTTGATTTTGAAGCGTTTGGGCCGAAATTGTAATGGGTTCCCCGGCAAATTCATCGGATAAAATATTCGGCAGAAACTCCGCGATATTGGGTGGATTATCCTCATCATTAGAAATGATAATATTCAAGGGGTCGAGGAGCAGGGTTCCGGAATTTCCGTGGGTGGCACTGACATCAACGATGCCTTCAAAAATCAGGTGTTCTTTGCCTGAAACTTCTACAAATCCGCCATTTTGGGAGGGAGCCAAGGGGGTAGACCCTCCCCTTGCGCTAATATTGCCATAGAATCCGGTGACGCGATCGCTCCAGACAATGGCGCGTCCCCCATTCCCGGTATTCAGGGCATCCACTCGGATGGTGGAATCGGGACTGATTAAGGTGCGATCGGCAGTGGGCAATCGACTCCCGCCTTGGAAATCGCCACCCAGATAGACTTCGCCTCCGCCATTGCCCCCAGAAGCATCAAGGGTTGAGGCGATCGCCCCAATTTTTTCCCCTAAAATCGTGACGGTCCCCCCAGTTTGCACCCCATCGGCAACAGAAATCTCACCGCTGACAAGGGTGGTTCCCGGATCGGGGGACCAGGATAAATTGGAACCACTGAGGGTAATTGTTCCATCGGGATTCACTGCCGCACCTCGGGCGTGTCCCTGAGTGAGATTTCCTTCCGTGAGCAGTTGGGGTAATTGTAGGGGAGAAATTCCCGTCTCGGTGTTTGGGGCGATCGCCTCCAATTCCAGACTCAGCAGCATTCCTTCCTGAGACAACCGGACGCGATGGGGTCCGGGGACACTGGCGATGATAATATTGCCCCCGGGAGCAGTTAAGGTTCCCGTATTGAGGACGCTGCCCCCCATCAGGGTAATATTTTCCCCAAACTCCACGGTCAAATCTCCGGCATTGACAATACTCCCGGCCTGAGATTGAGTAAAATCAAACTGATTGGGGGACCCGGTAAGGCTGTGATAGGAAGAGGTCCCCAATACATCAAAACTCGCTCCTGAGTTAAATCCGAGCGAGTTCGCCGTGGTAGCAAAAAAGGACCCCGTGAGGTTTAACTGAGCGGTAGGACCGAAGAGGATGCCTGCGGGGTTGATTAAATATAGATTGGAGTGGCTGCCGCTGACTTGCAGCAGACCCTGAATTAGAGAAGGGTTGCCCCCGACAACCCGAGTGAAGATATTCTGGATGTCGGGATTTGCCAGAAAGTTTGCAGTTTGACCGGCTTCTAAACCAAAGCGATCGAAACTGTGGAAGAGATTGGAGCCATCGCCGGAGCGACTGCCCCCCTGGATATCAAAGCGATCGCCATCATGGGTAACTTGGGTCCCGGTTCCATCCACAGCGGGAATCATCGATTGAGTTCGTCCCGCTTCTAGGAAAATGCCCCACCAACAAACTACGGCCAATAGGGTACTTGGGCCAATTACCCATGATGACTTCATGCCCTTACTCCTGACTGATTTGAGTCGCATCTACAAGGGGTTCTGTTGCGAAGTCCCCCAATTCTACAGAATTAAGAAACTGGTGCCACCGGGCAAATAGGACGGTATCCTCGGGATTATCCCGGCGCATTTGAGCCAGAATGCTCAGAGCATCATGCCAAATCCCTTCCCGAGCATAGATGGAAACCCGGTTACTTGGGGTTCTGGCATTTTTGAGTTCTAAGGCGATGGTTTCATCGGGTTCCACTCGTTCGATCCAGCCATCGACGACAATATCCCCGGTGCGATCGTTCGCATCGCAGACCATTTTTAAGTACCAATGATAACTTTTCCCCGGATCCAGGGTGGTCGCATCATTCACAGGTAAACTGTGACTAATAATCCCCCCTTGGGGAATTTGGATTTTGGCTTGGTAAACCACATTCTCCTCATTATCCCCCTCGACCAATTCAAACTCTAAGGTTTGGGGGCCTGATGTGGGGACATACCAGTACAACGTGGGATGCTCGGCCAAAGTCAAGGGCATGGCATCACCCGGAGTTAATGCCGTCAAAGGTTTTTGGCCCGCTTGATAGGTTCCACAGCCTCTGGTGCCGCCTTCTGCGGTCCGTTGGGGCGCACCGCGATCGGGAGGCGTGAATGATTGACTGAGTAACCAGGGACCAGCAGTCGTTGCAGAGAGGGAATCGGGTTCAGTTTGAGCCTTCGCCTGCAAATTCAGGCCCGGACTCATCACCAGTCCTAAACATACCGCCACTGAAAATGTGGTAACTTGTTTTAACGATTTGTTCCAAAGCATAATACGGAAGCTCCCTTCATCTAATCAAATAATCGCGATCGCCCCTAACACCCACTTCCCCTAGGGGAAGATTGTCCAGCCTACTTTAATACGGGTAATAAAACCTAACCTCTCTTTTATGCCAATAATTATTGAGATCGTCAATACGAAATTTAGAATTTACAACTCAAGATATAGCTAGACTCTGCCCTTTTAACCTAACTGCGGTGTAGATCTCCTCCTTCTAGGGGTGTCAATTCTCCCATAACCCCTATCTGACGCTGTTCCGGTTTGAAGTTTTGGCAGAACTTTCAATCCCGTGGTGAAAAACTTCATCGAGTCAGGGCCCATTCGCCATCCTGGGGATCCGGATTAGCGGATCCTGTGAAAGTAGAGGGTATCCCTTCTAGTATGAACCCTCCTTCCCTCACTTGTGTATCAACAAAGTGACGAATTTTGTACATAATTTGAGACCCACCCCCCAGAGACTCCAGGATAATTGCAACCCTATAACCCTCCACCTTCATTCTAAAGCGCTGAATCAACTACTGGCTTCAGTATTTTTACGGATCTAGGGCCTTTCTAGGTGGAGGTTTAAGTTGAAACCCTCGCCCAATCAATTCCATCCCGGTTTAATTGAAAAAAACACTAAAATTTTAATAACTTTTGACCCCAATATGTTATAATACGGCGAGTAAATTACCCCATGCTGACCCCCCACACAACAGCTAAGAAAGCGGGTTTTTACCCAAACCCTTACCTCACCACCCCGATTTTATGAACTATACCTTCACGAAAAAAAGAGGAACAATGTAGTACAATTTGTGGTAAAGTACAACTACATTTGCTCCAGCCCTGAATGTCAGATGATATACGTCGGACCCTCGATAAAAGTTCCCGAGCATTTCATCGGTTGGTCCCACAGCGTCCAAGACTTGGGGGATAAGCCCTTGTAATCAAGATACAGACACCTCGCTTTACTCGGTGGAGGAGTATGGAACAATTAAAAAAGGGCGATCGCAACGGATCGCCCTTTTTTAATCAAAACACCGAATCAACCGGCTATAGACCTAGAGAATACCGTCTTTTTTCCCCATAGACAGCATCAGATCCACAACGCGGCAAGAATAACCCCATTCGTTGTCATACCAAGACACAATCTTGAAGAAATTCGAGTTCAGTTCCATTCCGGCACCGGCATCAAAAATGCTCGAATGAGAATCCCCGACAAAATCTGTCGAAACCACCTCATCCTCGGTATAACCCAAAATCCCTTTGAGTTCTCCCTCCGATGCCGCCTTCATCGCCGCGCAAATTTCCTTATAGCTAGTTGCCTTGGTCGTCCGGAAGGTCAAATCCACCACGGACACATCCGGAGTCGGAACCCGGAATGCCATCCCCGTCAGTTTACCTTTCAATTCCGGTAACACTAGGGTCACTGCTTTGGCAGCACCCGTAGCCGCCGGAATAATATTCTGGGCGGCACCCCTGCCGCCGCGCCAGTCTTTTTTACTGGGTCCATCCACCGTCGGTTGAGTCGCTGTCATGGCGTGAACCGTTGTCATCAACCCTTCACTGAAGCCAAAATTGTCATTAATCACCTTGGCAACCGGGGCTAGACAGTTCGTGGTGCAACTGGCATTAGAAACCACTGTATCTTTTGCCGGGTCAAAGGTTTCATGGTTGACCCCAACCAGGAAGGTCCGTACTTGGTCCGGGTCCTTCGTCGGGGCAGAAATCACGACGCGCTTGGCACCCCCTTTAATATGTTTGGACGCCCCCTCTAGGGTGGTAAACAGTCCCGTAGACTCGACAATGTAATCGGCACCGACTTTACCCCAGGGCAGTTCTGTCGGGTCTTTAATGGCGGTACAGGGGATAAACTTGCCGTCAATCTCAATTCCCTCGGGAGTCGCTTTCACCGTTCCCGGAAATTTCCCTTGGGTGGAGTCATGTTTGAATAAATAGGCCAGGTTATCCGGAGGAACCAGGTCGTTAATCCCCACAAATTCAAGATTGGGATTGTTAATTCCAGCACGCAGGACTAAACGTCCAATCCGTCCAAATCCATTAATCCCAATTTTTAAAGTTCCCATGAACTACATTCCTCTGTAAACAAACAACTTGTACTTTAGCAGCAATCTCTCCCCCTTCGTGTTATCCCAGCCACATCTCGTCAAGCTTTTAAGACTTTTGAGAGAGATTGCATTTCTTAAGAAAGATTTTAGGAATCGAGCAGATCCCCAGAAGAGTGACCCCGACCTCCAGATGAAACGTGAGGAGTTATCCAGGAGGACTGCCCGAATCAATGGGTGAGAAGTGTTATATGCAGTTAGAGAATCAGGACATGAAGTCCATTGATATTCCTGATATCCTGGATTCTCTAGTTTCCGGTTCAGTTATTCAAAGCTAGGACCGGCGTCGATAATCTCCTGACTGGCGGTGGTAAAGCGTTTGAAGTTATCCACAAACCGTCGGGCTAGTTCTTTAGCTTGGCGATCGTAAGCCTCTTTATCCGCCCAGGTATTGCGCGGATCGAGAATCTCACTGGGTACGCCGGAAACGGATTGGGGAATCAACATTTTGAAGATGGGATGAGGATGATAGGTGACGTGATCGAGTTCGCCACTTAG
The DNA here is from genome assembly GCF_025370875.1 of Laspinema palackyanum D2c. Taxonomy (NCBI): domain Bacteria; kingdom Bacillati; phylum Cyanobacteriota; class Cyanophyceae; order Oscillatoriales; family Laspinemataceae; genus Laspinema; species Laspinema palackyanum. The sequence goes on along the minus strand of NZ_JAMXFD010000016.1, from coordinate 44,131 downwards.
GGCTGCTGATACCATTGCCCGGGTATATTTAATTTGAATCCGGCTGCCGACGCCATAAGGACCACCAGACCATCCGGTATTGACGAGATATACGGAGGCGGTAGAATTATGTTTCCGCAGGCGTTCACCGAGCATTTCTGCATACACGGTGGCTGACAGAGGCAGGAAGGGTTTTCCGAAACAGGCGGAGAAGGTGGCTTCGGGTTCGGTAATTCCTCGTTCTGTTCCGGCGAGTTTGCTGGTATAGCCGGACATGAAGTAATACATCGCCTGCCGGTTCGTCAGTTTGGCGATCGGAGGTAAGACGCCAAAGGCATCTGCTGAAAGGAAAATCACCGCTGTTGGATGTCCGCCAACACTGGGAAGGACTACATTGGGAATATAGTCGATGGGATAGGCAACCCGGGTATTTTCGGTCAAACGACCATCATTATAGTCGGGATGACGAGTGACGGGATCGAGGACGACGTTTTCCATCAAGGCACCAAAGCGAATCGCATCCCAGATTTGCGGTTCGTTTTCTTTGGACAAGGCGATCGTTTTTGCATAACATCCGCCTTCAAAGTTAAAAACGCCGTCTTCTGACCAACCATGTTCATCATCGCCAATTAACCGACGGGTTGGATCGGCAGAAATGGTGGTTTTACCTGTACCGGAGAGTCCGAAGAATAAGGCGGTATTGCCCTTGTCATCCATGTTGGCCGAACAGTGCATCGGCAGGACGTTCCGCTTGGTCATAAAGTAGTTCATCAAGGAGAATACAGATTTTTTGATCTCCCCGGAATATTTAGAACCGCCGATAATGACGATTTTTTGAGAAAAGTTGACGACGATAAAGGCTTCGGAGTTGATGCCATTGATTTCCGGGTCACCTTGTAAACCGGGAACCGCGATCACGGTGAAATCAGCTTGATGGTTGGCGAGTTCTTCCTCGGTTGCCCGAATGAAGAGTTGATGGGCGAATAAATTCTGTGAGGCGTATTGGTTGATGATTCTCACGCCGACTCGGTAGTTCGGGTCGCACCCGACATACCCATCAAACAGATAAAGATCTCGACCCTGGACGTAGGAGAGCACTTGCCGATAGAGGCGTTTGAAGTTCTGTTCGGAAATTGGAACGTTGAGTTTGTTCCAGTGGATTTCGTCCCGGATGTTCGGTTCATCTACGATAAATTTATCATTAGGAGACCGTCCGGTATATTTTCCGGTATTAATACAAAGTGCGCCATTGTCGGCGAGGATGGCTTCTGCCCGGGCTAAGGCGTGTTCGACCAAGGTCGGAATCGCGAGGTTGCGATAGACATGGCCGAGGTTTTTCATCCCTAGGGCTTCTAGTCCGTAAGTTTTGGGGGTTTGGTCATGTTCTAAGGTTAGGGTTTCTTTCATGGTGGTGAGGGCTTGGTTATATGCCAAGGTATTCTTAATGGTCTTAAATGCGGCTACGTCTTGATAAGTATTGCGGCTGGACCGGGTTGCTTCTTCCATATTTGGTTTTGGGGATGTGTTGTAGTTTTGAACGCTCATTTGTTGGTCCTCGTTCTTTCTATGGCAATCAATTGTGTTGTCGTGACTGGAGTTGCGTTTAGGTTGTGCGCTAACCGGGCTACATTAGCAACTATTGGGTTGGTAAACTTTTTGAGTTGTCGGCGTTTAAAAAATCTACCGATTTATTCTGATCCGGATGTTAAGCCTGTGCTTCTGGCCCTAACAGATTAGGGAGGTGAACGGCTCTCCTAACACTTGATTGTTCGGTCTGTTTGCGGGGAGTCTCATCCCAAGAGGGTTACCTCGCTGAAAGCGTCTACACCCTGGGCTTAATGTAGTTCCCCCTTTCTGATTGATGGGGGGTAGGATTGAGGCAGATTCCGACGTTCTACAGTTTAGGAGATTACCGGCTCTGCGGTTTAAGTTGCAGGGTTTTGGCGAAGGTCTTCAAGTTTATCATAAGCGACTTAATACCTTAAAACAATTACAAAATATTACGAAATTGCGGTTTAGGTTAGGCCCTCGGTTCCCTTACAACCGTCCGGATTTTCCCGGGGTTTTTCCCAAGGCGATTCAAGGGCAATACCCATCTGCTATGTAGCTACTGTTAGGCGGAAAATTTTGCAAGGGTTCTCACGAAATCTCTCTGAAAAATAACAAGGAACAATAACATTCGTTACATAAATTAATCAAAAAACTTGTGCGTGAACCCGTTTTTTGCTAAACTTAGCAAAGGCATCTTTTTGTGTGAAAAAAGAGGTTTTTTTGAAAAAAAGAGTCTATTGATGCCAGAAGGTCAGGCAGGATTGGCTAGTAGGGGGAAGTAACCACCGGGCGATCGCCTCACATCGCCCATTTTTAAGATAGGATAAAAACAAGGGAAAAGGTCAGATCAGTATAGAAGGGAGTCAGAAATTTCCCAGAAGTGTTAGCATAGAGTTCAAGATAGATCCACTGTCAATTACCAGAGTCGTACCCCACCCTGATGGGAGAGTGGGAACCGCATCGGATGTTAATGGACGGTCCCGCCAGCATCAATGCGGCTGTCGCGATCGCTGGCAGCAGGCAAATCAGTCACGGGACCTCTGCCGTTGCAGAGTCCAGAGGTGGTGAATCTTTTGTTAGAGCGCGGCGTAGTCGTAGAAATGTGTCCCCCCTCTAATGAACCCCTGGGCAACGTCTCCTCCTATCAAAATCACCCGATTCTCGCCCTAGATGAGGCAGGGGTGAAGGTGACGGTCAATTTTGACGATCGCACCGGGTCTGGGCTGAATTTAACCCAAGAGATGGAACGGTTAGTCAGCGATCGCCGCTTATCCCTGGACTGTATTGCCCGATAGACTCGCAATGCTTTTGAAGTTGCGATCGCAAATGAGGCGATGCGATCGCAATTTTTCACCGAACTAGAAACCGGGCAGCAAACTCACTGTCCCTCGGGAGAATCTCCGGTTGGATGAAAACCTTAAACCCGGGGTTTTGTGATTATACCTTAATCTTCCCAAAAAAGCAACGTTCAAACACCATATTTTTTGCCTTCCCCCCCCTATAAATCTTAAACAATTCCAAAGAAAATCTATAGATATTTCAACAGCTCCTTGACAATTCTGGCAGCCTCGGCAGTCGCCGGGGTAAACCCACCCCCCAGCAACGATTCCAGCTCATCGGACCCCCATCCTGCCCCCAGGGATTTCTTTATTTTTTATAAAAAAAATTTCAAAACCGAAAAGTGGATAGAATCGTGTGCTATATTAAAAAAGTGGATAGAAAACAAGCAAAACGGTTTACCGATTCGAGGTAATATAACTTATGGTTTCCACTTCAGTAAAATCTCCCCAACCGACCGAATTAACAGGCCAACAAAACGTCATTAGCGAGGGATGGCAAGGCTTCGTGACTGGCAAATGGGGTAAAGAAATTGACGTCCGGGATTTTATCCAAAAAAATTACAACCCTTATCAGGGAGATGAGACCTTCTTAGCCGAGGCGACAGAACGCACCACAACCCTCTGGAAGAAAGTCACCGAACTGATGAAAGAAGAACGGAGCAAGGGTGTATTAGATGCGGAAACCAAGATTCCGGCATCGATTACAGCCTACGGTCCGGGTTACATCGATCGCGAATTAGAACGGATCGTCGGACTACAAACCGATAAACCCCTGAAACGGGCGATCATGCCTTACGGAGGAATTCGCATCGTCAAAGCGGGGTTAGAAGCCTACGGGTATAAACTCGACCCGGAAACCGAAAAAATCTTCAGCCAGTATCGTAAAACACATAACGACGGCGTATTTGATGGCTATACCCGGGAAATGCGGGCGGCCCGACATTCCGGGATCATCACCGGATTGCCCGATGCTTATGGACGGGGACGAATTATTGGGGACTATCGGCGCGTCGCACTTTATGGCGTCAACCGTCTGATTGCGGACAAGAAACATCAGCTAGAATCCTTAGAGTTTGATGCGATCACTGAACCCGTGATCCAACTGCGGGAAGAAGTCAACGAACAAATTCGCGCCTTGCAAGAACTCAAAGAAATGGGTGCAGGGTATGGATTTGACCTGGGACGACCCGCGAACACCGCCCAAGAAGCCGTCCAATGGACCTACTTAGGCTATTTGGCTGCCGTTAAAGAACAGAATGGTGCTGCCATGTCCCTGGGACGGGTGTCTACCTTCCTAGACATCTACTTTGAGCGCGACTTGAAAAACGGTACCCTCACCGAAACCGACGCCCAAGAAATCATCGATGATTTCGTCATGAAACTGCGGATGGTGCGCTTCCTGCGGACCCCGGATTACAATCAACTGTTTTCGGGCGATCCCACCTGGGTGACAGAATGTATCGGGGGGATGAGTGAAGATGGACGTCCTTTGGTTACTCGCACCAGCTTCCGCTTCCTGCATACCTTATATAACCTAGGCGCAGCGCCGGAACCCAACTTAACTATTCTGTGGTCCGAACGGTTACCGGAAAACTTCAAACGCTATTGTGCGAAAGTTTCCATCGATACCTGTTCCACCCAGTATGAAAACGATGACTTAATGCGGCCCACTTATGGCGACGATTACGGCATTGCCTGCTGCGTCAGCGCCATGCGAATTGGCAAGCAAATGCAGTTCTTCGGGGCGCGGGCCAACCTGGCCAAAGCCTTGCTTTACGCCATTAATGGGGGTAAAGACGAAACATCCGGAGAACAAATTGGACCGGAATTTGCCCCAGTGATGGGAGACGATTTGGATTACGAGGATGTGGTGGCGAAATTCGATCGCTTCCTGGATTGGTTGGCAAAACTGTACGTCAACACCTTGAATGTGATCCATTATATGCATGATAAATATTGCTATGAGCGGATTGAAGCCGCCTTGCACGATCGCGATATTTATCGGACCCTTGCCTGTGGCGTTGCCGGACTCTCCGTGGTAGCCGACTCCCTGGCGGCGATTAAATATGCCAAAGTCAAAGCCATCCGGAACGAGCGCGGCTTAATTGTGGATTATCAGATTGAAGGCGACTATCCCAAATATGGGAACAACGACGATCGCGTAGATGAAATTGCCGCCGATCTCGTTGAAAACTTCATGAACAAGATCCGCAAACATAAAACCTATCGGAATGCGGTGCCCACGCAATCTGTCCTCACCATTACTTCCAATGTGGTGTATGGCAAAAAAACCGGAAATACCCCCGATGGACGGAAAGCTGGGGAACCCTTTGCACCGGGTGCAAACCCGATGCATGGACGAGATACCAAAGGGGCGATCGCAGCCTTATCTTCCGTGGCGAAGCTGCCTTATGAACACGCCCAAGATGGGATTTCCTACACCTTCTCCATCGTTCCGAAAGCATTAGGAAAAACCGAAGGCGATCGGCTCACCAACCTAGTGGGAATTTTAGATGGGTACTTCCATGATCAAGGTCATCACATTAACATCAACGTCTTGGATCGCGAAACCTTGATTGATGCGATGGATCACCCGGAAAAATATCCGCAACTCACCATTCGGGTCTCGGGTTATGCCGTCAACTTCATTAAACTAACCCGCGAACAACAGTTAGATGTGATTAACCGAACCTTCCACGAACGCATCTAACATTTCCAAAACTACAAAGGTGGGCCTTCTAGCTCACCTTTGTAGTTTGTAGGATGTTAAGATGAATATTCCGCATTCCGTTTATTTTCACCTTTAAAAATGCTAGAGAGAACAGCCAATCCCACCGCTACACCTCCCGCAGTTCGAGCCTTTCAATCCGTCGGGGCCATCCATTCCGTCGAAAGTTGTGGCACCGTCGATGGTCCGGGAATTCGGTTTGTAATTTTCACCCAAGGCTGTCCCCTGCGCTGTCTGTACTGCCATAATCCCGATTGCCGACATATCGAAGAAGGGAAAGTCGTCAGCGTGGATGAACTGATTGAAGAGGTGCAAAAATATCGCTCCTATATGCGCTTTTCCGGAGGAGGAGTGACAGTGACGGGGGGCGAACCGTTGATGCAACCGGAATTCGTTCGGGAAATCTTCCGTCGGTGTAAAGAATTAGACATTCATACCGTCCTAGATACCTCTGGTTATGTCCAATTAAATGCTGCCAAACCCGTGTTGGATTATGTAGATTTAGTGCTGCTGGATATTAAATCCTATAATCGGGCGCTGTATGAAAAAGTGACCAAGGTTTCTCTGGAACCCACCCTGAAATTTGCGGAATATCTCAAGGAGATTAATAAACCGGCTTGGATTCGGTTTGTTTTAGTGCCCCACCTCACGGATAACCGGGAGAATGTGGAAGGACTCGCCCAGTTTGTGTCCACCTTAACCAACGTGGAAAAAGTGGAAGTGTTGCCCTTTCATCAAATGGGAGAATACAAGTGGGAACAGTTGGGGTATGAGTATGAACTGAAAAATACCGAACCCCCCACCCCCGAACAAATTGAAGCGGTGATGGAAATTTTTAGAAGTTATGGGTTGCCGGTGCAGTAAACCACAGGAGGCAGGTACTGCAGCGGTTAGATACCGGCGTTCTGAACAAGATTTAGGGCAATCAGCAGCAAGGTAGCGGTAGAAATCCCAAGCGGGGGTTCTCGAATGCTGTCCTGATGCCCTAGGACTTGGTACAGGGGAAGACTAACTGAGTTGGTGAAAACCGATTGCCCTGTAAACACCCCAGAACAAGGCAAAAACCGGCTTTCTTGTCCCAGGGGTTGAAAACAGTATCTATTGCCCTAGCCGGGAGAAAATTAGAGTGGATAACCGGCGAATGACTGAATATTCAAGCTTTCCTGACAAAAGGGGGGTCTCACTTGCGAGCGTCCCCTGGTTGCTGACAGCAGGCGAATTTAAGAGGCGATCGCCCCGTAGAGTATCTCAACTCACCGACAAGCATCAGTTAATTTCGTTAAGGTGGGAAAGATGGGACTCTATGCCTGACGCAATTGAGAACGAGGTGACTGCACAATTCTAAAAGGATTGTTACTTTTTCCCGAAAAAGCGTACAGGACTGGGTAGGCTAGGGGTAAGTAACTCTAAGCTTTTTTACTCAGAAAGATAGGGTCGCGTCTGGAATCAATCCATTTAGAAGATTATATTTAAGGAAAATCCAGCGATGCAAAAGCCAATCGCAACCAACCCAGACCAAACCCAGGGCAGCGTCTCTAAACAAGACTTCCTGCGTTACGAACGTCAACCCCTGGATGCCATTTTTAAACCCAAAAATGTTGCCGTAATCGGTGCAACCGATCGCCTCGGTAGTGTGGGACGAACCATTTTATCTAATTTAATTGCCAGTCCCTTTGGTGGGGCAGTCTTTCCCGTCAATCCCAAGCGGGATAACGTGCTGGGGATCAAAGCCTATCCCAGCATTTCCGCCGTGCCCGACCCTGTAGACTTGGTAATCATCGTCACCCCCGCCCCCACAGTTCCGGGGATCATTCGCGAATGCGTCGCGGTTGGCATTCCTGGGGCGATTATCATCTCTGCGGGGTTCAAAGAAATTGGCCGGGGGGGAATCGAACTGGAACGGCAAATCCTCGCCGAAGCCCGTCGGGGTAAAATGCAGATTATCGGACCCAACTGCCTCGGAGTGATGAGTCCCCTCTCTGGACTCAATGCCACCTTTGCCACCAAAATGGCCAAACCCGGGAATGTCGGCTTTATCAGCCAAAGTGGGGCATTATGTACCGCCATTCTGGATTGGAGTTTGCGGGAAAATGTCGGCTTTAGCGCCTTTATGTCCATTGGTTCCATGCTGGATGTGGGTTGGGGGGATTTAATCTACTACCTCGGGGATGACCCCAACACCCAAAGCATCGTTATCTACATGGAATCCATCGGCAATGCGCGATCGTTCCTCTCTGCTGCCCGGGAAGTAGCCCTCAGCAAACCGATTATTGTCATCAAAGTTGGACATACCGAAGCAGCCGCCAAAGCTGCCGCCTCCCATACCGGCACCTTAACCGGCAGTGACGAAGTGCTCGATGCCGCCTTCCGACGGACGGGAGTATTGCGCGTCAACAATATCTCATACGTTTTCTATATGTCGGAGGTCCTCGCCAAACAACCGCGCCCCAAAGGACCCCATTTAACCATCCTCACCAATGCCGGAGGTCCCGGGGTGATTGCCACCGATGCCCTGATTACCGAAGGGGGACAACTCACCGAACTCGCCCCAGAAACCATTTCAGAACTGGATGAGTTTTTACCCACCCATTGGAGTCGCAGCAACCCGATCGACATCTTAGGGGATGCGGAACCCAGTCGCTATGCCAAAACCCTAGAGAAGGCAGCAAAAGACCCGAATAGTGATGGATTGTTGGTGATTTTAACCCCGCAAGCCATGACGGACCCCACGGAAACCGCCAAACAACTGGAACCCTACGCCAAAATCAAAGATAAACCAATTTTGGCCAGTTGGATGGGCGGAGAAGATGTCCTAGAAGGGGCGAAGTGGCTTAATCAAGCCAATATCCCCACCTTTCCCTATCCGGATACAGCGGCGCGGTTGTTTAATTATATGTGGCGCTATACCTACAACCTCCGCGCTTTGTATGAGACGCCGGTCCTGCCCAAGGATGATGACCAAAATACACCCGATCGCGCTTTGGTGGAAAAAATTATTACCCAGGCGCGGAAAGAGGGACGCAACCTGTTGACGGAGTTTGAATCGAAACAGGTATTCGCCGCTTATGGTATTCCCACGGTGGAAACTCGCATTGCCACCAGTGAATCAGAAGCAGTCGCATACGCCAATCAAATCGGCTATCCCATCGTCCTCAAACTGTATTCGGAAACGATTACCCATAAAACCGATGTTGGGGGGGTGAAGCTCAATTTAGGCAGTCCTGAAGCGGTGGGAAATGCTTATCGGGCGATCGAAACCTCGGTGGCTGAAAAAGCCGGGGCGGAATATTTCCAAGGGGTCACTGTCCAACCGATGATTAAATTAGACGGATATGAGCTAATTGTGGGCAGCAGTATCGACCCGCAATTTGGCCCGGTTTTACTCTTTGGTACCGGGGGACAGTTGGTGGAAGTGTTTAAAGACCGAGCCCTGGGGTTACCGCCCTTGAATACCACCCTGGCAAGGCGGATGATGGAACAGACGAAAATATACAAAGCCTTGCAGGGGATTCGGGGACGGGACCCGGTGGATATCGGGGCGATCGAGCAATTGATGGTGAGATTTAGCCAGTTAATCGTCGAACAACCTTGGATTAAAGAGACGGATATTAATCCATTGCTGGTATCTCCCGAACAGATTATCGCCTTGGATGCCAGGGTGGTCCTGCACGAACCTGATAGCAATCCCGATGAGTTACCTCGTCCAGCGATTCGGCCTTATCCGACCCAGTATATTACGATGTGGTCGATGAAGAATGGCACGCCGGTGAGAATTCGTCCGATTCGTCCGGAAGATGAACCGTTGGTGGTTAAGTTTCATGAGTCTTTGAGCGATAGCTCGGTCTATTTCCGGTACTTCCACTTGCTTAAACTCAGTCGCCGGATTTCTCACGAACGGTTAGCCCGGATTTGCTTTATCGATTACGATCGCGAAATGGCACTGGTGGCAGATTACCGAGATCCCGAAACCGGCGAACACCAAATCCTCGGATTCGGTCGTCTCACGAAGTTGCACGGTTCCAATGAAGGGGAATTTGGATTACTGATTGCCGACCCGTATCAAGGGTTAGGGTTAGGAACGAAACTGTTGCAACAGTTGGTTGAAGTGGGACGAAGTGAGAAACTGGTGCGGATTACCGCTGATATTCTGCCAGATAATGGGGCGATGCAGCACCTGTCTCAGAAAGTTGGTTTCAGCTTGAAACGGGATGAAGATGTGATTCGCGCTGAGATGGAGTTGTAGTCAAGGGGAGTGGGTGCGATCGGGAAACTGAGCGTACCCCTTCTCACGCTTCTGGGGCGATCGTCCAATCTTCCCACTGCAACCTTGGGATTTGTTCAAAATCCCGATGGTTGCGGGTGACTAGAATTGCACTGAGGGAGAGGGCGACTGCCCCAATTTTCAAGTCTTGCGCCCCGATCCGGATTCGTTGCTGTCTGAACTCCTGGTATTGCGTCAACCCAGGGCGATCGAAATCAAGGAGATTGAGCTGATTGAAATCCTCTACCGTTTCCCGGAGTTTGGCGTAGGCTAAAATCAGCGCATCTCCGGTGGGCGATCGGCGAATTCGATTGAGTCGTCCATACAGTTGTTCTTCCACCGTCACAATTGTAACGGCTAAGTGTTCAGGATCAACCTGCTGAATGCGCTGATTAATGTGTGGATGTCCGCGTTGTAAAAGAGAGAGACAATCCGTATCAAATACCCATAACGTCATTTGCCTGATTCCTCCGCATCCAGTTGACGATAATAATCTTCCATTTCTGCATCAATTTCTTGACGGAACGCCTCAATATCTTTCAGCACTTCATCAAAGTCTGGATCATCTTTGTATTTTCCCGCCAACTTCATCCAAGGATGCTCCGCGTTGGGATTGACAATTTGTAAAGAAGCTATTTCCGTGGTTTCTAGGCGAGTGCTAAGGGCTTGATTGAGATTAGCGATCGCCTCTTCTTTAGTCAATCCCGACCCTTGGCAATCGGACAAACCCAGCACAGTTGCCTGATATCCCCCTTCTGACTGTTCGGAAATCAGAACAGTCAAATTAATTTTATTCCAACTCGTTTGAGCGGGTTTTTGCACCTGAATATTCAGCAAATTTGTCCTAATTTTATTCTCCGATTTCATTCCCAGTCATGATTCTTTCATTCATCTGGACTTGCCTGATTCCTGATAACTTTTCCCTCCCTCTACGCCTGACTCTCAGGAGTCTTATCAGAATTCGATAAGTCTGGGATTACTTGCCGAACTTGCTCAACATCCAATTCTAATGCCAATGCAAGTTGTTGTACAGTCAGCCCCATTTGCAAGAGCTTAGGGACCGATTCCAGCTTACCTTCGAGCTTACCTTCGATCTGACCTTTGAGCTTGCCTTTTTCCTTGGCTTCCGCTGCGACTTCTTGAAAATACCGCGTCTGTTTCAACTCGTCTAATCCAAACATGGCTTTAATCTCCTGACTTGTTCAATGAATATGGCTGGGGCTTTTCCTAAAAAAAGCCCCGACAATACCGCTTAAAACGGGTTTTAACTCTGACTCAGAGGAGGATTATCAGGATTCGATAAGTCTTGGATGACTTGCCGAACTTGCTCAATGTCTAATTGTAAGGCCAATGCAATTTGTTGTACAGTCAACCCCATTTCCAATAGATTAGGGACCGATTCCACCTTGCCTTCGAGCTTACCTTTGAGCTTGCCTTTTTCCTCCGCTTGCGCGGCGACTTCTTGGAAATACCGCGTCTGTTTCAACTCGTCTAATCCAAACATGGCTTCAATCTCCTGAGTTGTCAAATCCGTGAGCTTATAGACCATGATGGTCTCTATTAATCCTACAACTTTTTGCTTGAGTCCTTCATCCACAAGCTGCTGCTTTGCTTGCTGGATTAATTGGTGTGCTTTGTCGATCGCCGTTTGGCGTTCCTCAACCACCAAGGTAACCATTCCCAATCCCAAGGAGGGAGTCGGAGGGTCTTGTAGTTCATCCAGATAAAGTTGGACTAATAGTGGGGACTCTTCCGGGGAGTCGCTTCTCAGAAACCGTTGATATTGGCGATTTTTTGACTGGAACCCGAATGATAGTTTTATTATAAACATTTCCAAATAATATTTAATAAATCTGGGTAGATTTTTCTAATAAAAATTTGCTATTAAAACGGAAAAAGATTGATTGCCTTCAAATATTTTTAAAATAATTTAATAGTATTTTGTTGGCTTATAAAAAATACAGTAAAATCCTAAATTGTTGTGTAAAACAAACCAAAATTTAACGTTCTCTTGTCAAATTACCACCTAAAGTATCGAGAAGATAGAGGCAAGTTTTGGGACATCATTGGGAATTGTCATCAATTGTCAACCGTCGTGGAGAAACCGTAGCGATCGCCAGGGCGTGAATCTGGTACTGTTTTAGGACAAGCAATCCCATGAGGGTGGTGGGGTCTGAATCCCTCAGACAACAACCCCAAGCCAAACCATAAGAGAGAACGAAACAATCAGGAGAAAGGAGAACTATGGCGACATTAACAGGACGAGATCTACTCAGCGTTGCTGATCTCAGCGTTGAAGAACTGCATCAACTGCTGGATCTCGCGACGCAGATGAAAGCCGGAACCCTCACCCCCCGATGTGAAAAAGTGCTGGGGTTGCTCTTTTCCAAAGCCTCAACTCGGACTCGGGTCAGCTTTACTGTAGCCATGTACCAACTGGGGGGCCAAGTGATTGACTTAAATCCCAATGTCACCCAGGTGAGTCGGGGGGAACCCTTACCGGACACAGCGCGGGTGTTAGACCGATATTTGGATGTTGTCGCAATTCGGACCTTTGATCAGGCGGACCTAGAAACCTTTGCTCACTATGCCGAAATGCCGGTGATTAATGCCTTGAGCGATCGCGAACATCCCTGTCAAGCCTTAGCCGATATCATGACCGTGGGCGAATGTTTCGGACAACTCGAAGATGTCACCCTCACCTATCTAGGCGATGGCAATAATGTCGCCCACTCCCTCCTCCTGGCAGGGGCAATGGTTGGCATGAATATCCGCATCGCCACCCCGGCACAATTTGAACCGGCTGCCGAGATTGTCGAACAAGCCAAGAAAATCGCCCAAGGCAAAAGTGAAATCTTAATCACCCATGACCCCATCCAGGCGGTGAAAGGTGCACAAGTGCTCTATACCGACGTTTGGGCGAGTATGGGGCAAGAGGAAGAAGCCAGAACCCGGATTCCCCTATTTCAGCCGTACCAGGTGAATGAAGAGTTGTTTAATCATGCCGATGGAAGTGCTATTATTTTGCACTGCTTACCCGCTCATCGCGGTGAAGAAATCACCGATGGGGCGATCGAAGGGGCGGCATCCCGTGTTTGGGATCAAGCCGAAAATCGAATGCACGCCCAAAAAGCGCTGTTGGCAAGCGTACTCGGGGCAATTTAGCGGGAAACAGCCCGACACCCTTAAGGGTGCGGCTATACGGACGTAGACGCCCTCGCGGGTTCCCGAAGGGTAGCCCGCAAAGGCGGGCTAAGAGAATGCTGAATTGATTCGGGTATGGAATGCGATCGCCCTTCTGGATGGGGGTATGCAGCGCGTTAAGATTGGCGATTAGGTTTTGATAAGTAAAGAATGACACTCATAGACTGGTTAATTGTCTTGTTTTATCTCGTTGCCACAATGGCAGTGGGGTTATATCTATCCCGAAAAGGCTCCAAGAATCTGGCCGAATTCTTTGTATCCGGGCGATCGCTACCTTGGTGGTTAGCCGGAACCAGTATGGCTGCCACCACCTTCTCCATTGATACCCCTCTCTACATTACCGGCATCGTTGGTAACCGAGGTATTGCGGGAAACTGGGAATGGTGGACCTTTGGCATTTCCCATATCATCATGGTGTACATCTTTGCCCGGATGTGGCGGCGATCGGAAGTCATCACCGATGCAGAACTTACGGAAATCCGCTATGGCGGCAATATGGCAGCGGTTTTGCGCGGTGTCAAGGCCTTTATCTTTGCCGTTCCTATGAACTGCATCGGCATCGGCTATGCCATGCTGGCAATGGTAAAAGTGGTGGATGCCTTGGGAATTTGGCAAAGTCTCGGCATTGATGCCGGAGAAAATACCCTCAAACTGATTAGTGTAATTGGCGTTAGCATCTTCGTGTTAATCTACGCCGGATTAGCGGGATTGTGGGGCGTCGTTGCCACGGACTTCTTCCAATTTTTCCTCGCCTTATTTGGGGCGATCGTGGTGGCAATTTTTGCCGTAAATAGCGTTGGGGGCATTCAAGAACTGGTTCGGCAAGTCCCTCTAGTTTCTGACAAAGATATTTTGTCCTTGTTACCCCTAAGCTTTGGTGGGGAAGGTAATGCCTTCATTCAATTCAGCCAAACCGCAGGGATTACCGCCAGTACCTTTCTGGCTTATATTGCGATTCAATGGTGGTCCTGGCGGCGGAGTGATGGCGGTGGGGAATTTGTTCAGCGCTTTGCGGCGGCGAAAAACGAAACCGAGGCAGAAAAAGCTGCATGGTTGTTCAATATCATGCACTATGTGATTCGGACTTGGCCTTGGATTTTAGTGGCATTAGCTGCCCTCGTGCTGTATCCCGATTTACAAGATAAAGAATTAGGCTACCCGAAATTAATGTTAGACTTCCTGCCGCCTGCGATGCTGGGGTTAGTCGTAGCATCGTTGATTGCAGCGTTTATGAGTACGGTGTCTACCTCCATTAACTGGGGGGCTTCGTTTATCACCAATGACCTGTATTTGCGTTTTATCAAACCCTCAGCAACTCAAACCGAATTAGTATTCATTGGGCGGTTATCGTCGGTATTGGTAACCGCAATTGGCGCGATCGCCGCCTTTGTTGCTTCTGACGTTGCCACCGTGTTTCGTCTCGTGATTGCCATCGGCACCGGCTCAGGTTTAGTCTTAATCTTACGCTGGTTCTGGTGGCGCGTGAATGCGGCGGCCGAACTTACCGCCATTCTCGGCAGTTTCATCATTGGTTCTGTCACCAGTTTGGTCCCGGCGTTAACCATCGCTGACTTTGGGTTACGCCTGATGTTCATCACTGCCAGCGTTACCATCTTATGGGTGATTGCTTTATTTGCAACCAAACCAGAAACCGAAGCAACCCTCAATGAATTCTATCGCCGGGTTCGTCCCGGGGGACCCGGTTGGACAAAGCAACGCGCCAGTACCGGATTAGAACCCGCCCAGAATTTGAGTCTGGATCTACAACGAGTAGCAGCAGGGATTTTACTGCTGTTTGGGTTTTTGTTAACCACGGGAGGGTTCTTACTCTTACAACCGGCGATCGGGTGGATTTCCCTAATTGTCGGGGTTGGTGGATGGATGTGGTTGCGACAACTGAATAAGTCGAATGCCTTACTGATGCCTCGTCCCGGAAGCGATCGCGATTAGTACCCAACAAAGGGTGAGGATTCCTCCCCCACCCTTTGTCTGGTCATCCCCTAGCAAATCGTGAGATAATAATCAAAGTAACCCCTCAAAAAGGGTGCAGCCCGCTCAATCTTCATGCCCGCAGTTACATCGTCCTATCTTTTACCCCAATGATGTCAATCATCCGATCGCAAATTTTGCCCTTCTTCATTTTCCTAGTCTTTTTAGTCGCATTAGTCGCCGTCAGTGCGCGGATTTTCTTACCTGCTGATATGATGGCCCCCGCACCCATCGAAGAACAAGTGCAACCTGCCGATCGCCTCTCTAGTATCTCCTTCCCCAACGTTGCCGAACTGCCTCCCTCTCTATCCCATTTGATTAAAGGGTTACCGGAAGATACACTGTTTTTCAATCAAGAGAGTTAGGGGAATTTGCATAGCAAACCGGCAACTCTGGAACTGATTCCGGGATATCACCTGCGGGTTGGTTCATCCCGCGATCGCTACTTACTGGTAAAGTTCTTGAAGTTAACCTATCAGGAACTTTACCCAGACCATGACTTTTCCCATTTAGGCCAAACCGTTGACCAATATTTTGCCGAGGAAACGCCATTATGGTGGGTGGAATCGGCTGATAATTCTGAACCCGTGGGTTGTTTGTGGTTAGGAAATGCAGTGGATCAGGTTAAAGGCGATCGGCACGCTCATATTTTTGTGCTCTATGTTGCACCAGAACACCGTCGCCGAGGATTGGGTTCAGCATTAATGGAATATGCTGAAAATTGGGCCAGGGAACGAGGCGATCGGCAGATGGGTTTACAAGTCTTCCTCAATAATCCCCCCGCCTTAAATCTCTATCAAAAATTAGGCTATCAAAGTCATTCCGTTTGGATGCTTAAATCTTTAGAATAATCAAAGCGCTCAAATTATCCCAAATCAATCTGGTTTTAATTCAGGATGATTCAGGTTTATTCCCAAGCGATTCAATCCAATTTCTACATACTCATATTCTCGTTCAATACTAATTGATTTTCGCTCTAATCGCTGAGAAACGGCTGCGGTGGTAAAGCTTCCAGCAAATAAATCTAATACCAAATCACCCGGATTGCTACTAGCTTTGATAATTCGTTCGAGTAACGCTTCCGGCTTTTGCGTCGGATGTTTTCGATATTCCGGCATTCTGTATCTCACTCGCGGAATATACCAAACATTTCCTGGGATTTTGGTCGTACAATAAGGAGCCGGTTCCCTTTTTCGATAATCTATCAGTTTTCGGACTGCGCCCGTCTTGGCTTCAATCCGAATTTCATCGGCATTAAATGTATAAAATTTAGGATTTTTAACGGCAAATAAAATCGGTTCATACAATGAGCCAAAGTGTTTTTTCGCTTGCATTCCCGAACTATCATAATGCCAAATAATCCGGGATAAAATGGTTAATCTTTTTTGCAGGTAAATATCCAGATGAGGCATATATTGTGTAGCAGACATCAAATATAATGTCCCGGTGGTTGTGAGCTTACGAAAACATAATTCTAGCCATTGATAGCACCAGCCTAAATAAGCCTCATCACCTTTCCACTGTTCTTTTTTGCCATTGAAAATTTTGCCGATATTATAGGGAGGGTCGGCAAAAATTAAATTAATACTGTTATCTTCAATCCCGGTTTCTAAAGCATCGATAACATCTCCCCAAATCACTTGATGTCCGGGGATTTCAAATACTTTCATTTAAGTTTCATCCCATGATTTGAAGCATAGAGAAACGGCACCGCATTGTCCTCCCCACTTATTCTAATTTTCTATACCATGCCTGCAATCCTTGGCGATGAACTTCTTGCCAGGGGATATTCTGCGATCGCCCAATGTTAGCGCAATCCTCATACTCCGGTTGCACATTCATAATCCTCCCCTGACTATCCGTGGCAACCTTGACCCGCACTTCCCCGAATGGAGTGGAAACGGTCTGGAGTTCCCGATGCAAAATCGATCGCTGTTGGGTCGAAATCCGAATCCCCAAGGTAGGCGTTTCCCGAAATATTACCGCTTCACAGGCTTTTTGTTGTTCAAGATGACAAATCACCGTCAGCAAGATGCCGGTTCGGGATTTTTTCATAGATATTGCCTCCGTAAAGGCATCCAATGCACCTGCTGCAAATAATCGCTCTAAGGTATAGGCGATCGCCTGGGGATTGGCATCATCAATTTGCGTTTCTAGGACTGAAATAGTCTCGGTAACCGTCGATTCTGGCGGATTAGGGGTTAATTCCCCAACCCACAGGCGCAGGATATTGGGAATGGGCAAATCCCGAGAACCCGCACCTAATCCAATTTGCTCAATCCTCATCGGAGGCGGATTCCCAAAGGCAGTGGCGAGGGTGACTGCGATCGCCGCACCAGTTGGAGTAACTAATTCTTTCTCAATCCCATTACTATAAACTGGCACCTGCCGCGATTGGAATAACGACAGGACCGCAGGCACGGGCACCGGCAATCTGCCATGTGCTGCCCATACTGTACCCCCTCCCGTAGGCAAGGGTGAACAATACAGTTGCTCAATTCCTAACCAATCTAATCCCAAGCAAGTCCCGACAATATCCACGATCGCATCGGTTGCACCTACTTCATGAAAATGCACCTGTTCCGGCGCAATCCCATGAACCGCCCCTTCGGCAACCGCTAAAGTCCGAAATACTTGCAAACTCCAGGTTTCAGCCCGTTTCGGTAACTGCGCCCCTTGAATCAGCGTCTCGATTTCGGGTAAGTGGCGCGTCGCGGGATGACTGTGATGATGTTTGTGTTCATGCTCATGATGATGTTCATGCTCATGCTCATGGGGATGATGATGATGCTCATGTTCATGGGGGTGATGAGGGTGGCGATCGCCCGGATCTGGATTAGACTGAGCAACAGTCTCAACCAGATCAACATGAATTTTCATCGCCTGCTGGGTGTTGCGGTGCACCCATTCTTGCCTGAGTTGGTATTCCGGACCAATACCGAGGCAGTCGAGTTGCTCCCTGAGATAATCAAACGGAACCCCCGCACTCACCAGTGCGCCAAGGAACATATCACCAGCAATGCCGGTGGGACATTGAAGATAGGCAATTTTTTTCATCAATCCGCACAATAAATAGTCAAGAGCCCAGATTCATGGGCAATCCAGTCCCAGTTAATTTTCACATTTCAATTCACCGATTATGGCAACTCTATACGAAATTCATCCGGAAACCCCCCAAGTTCGCAAAATTGAAGAAGTGGTGGATGCACTGCAAAAAGGTGCAGTCATGCTTTACCCCACAGATACGGTTTATGCGATCGGCTGTGATATTACCGTTAAAGGGGCGATCGAACGAGTTAGGCAGATTAAGCGACTCTCGAATGATAAGCCGTTAACCTTTCTGTGTCCTTCATTATCCAATATTGCGGCCTACGCCACCGTCACCGATTCAGCCTATCGCATTATCAAGCGCCTGATTCCAGGACCCTACACCTTTTTACTCCCGGCAACGAAGCTGGTGCCGAAGCTGGTGATGGACCCCAAACGGAAAACCACAGGTATCCGGGTTCCAGATAGTCGGGTGTGCTTAGATTTACTTGAGGCACTGGGAAATCCGATTATTTCGACTTCAGCGCCTCTACCAAGTTATTTAGAACACAATGGTTTCATCGGTAAGGCGGAGTTGTTTGACGAAGTGGAAAAACTGGTGGATGTGATTATTGATACCGGGGAAGAGCCTGGATATCAAGTCTCGACCATTCTGGATTTAACCGACAATGAACCGGCGATCGTGCGGGAGGGGTTAGGGGCTGAACTGGTTGCTAATGTGATTTGAACAAGCGCCTCGCACCCTCAAGGGTGGAGCTATATGGACAAAGCCCACCTGGGCGGGCTAAAAAAACTTGAATTCTTGACCTGTCTGCGATCGCAGGCGGGTTTTTTTTAGCACCCTACAACGGACGCTCTCAACCTTGTTGGAGGATAGGCGATCGCAACTCTAGCCAACCCCACAGTTTTTAAAAGCAATTCACTCTTCTAGCAGAGGCCCTATATCCCCCCACCCCTAACCATCCCGAGGGGTGATCTTTTAAACATTGCCCACCGTTGGATCCGGATGAACCGCGTTCCCAAACGAAGAGGATCACGGAGATTTGATATCCAAGTTTTAAATGATACCCATGTGCCAGTTGTCAATGCGGAGTGGGTGGAATCAACCACTTTCTCGACCGTCCACCCGTAAAACCTTAGCCATTGGCCGATCGCAACCGGAAAAGAACAGACAGTGGCGCATCCTGTCCCGTTACAGCAGTATGCCGGTTTAGAAAGAGGGATCTACTGACCACCAAAGTCCGCTCAATCTTGGGACAGTCTAAATGTAGACAGCGCAGGGAACGAGAGCAAGAGGCTCAACCGACAAGCGACCCTCTCTTCCTTTCCCTCAATGTCTACGGTTCTTTAGTCCGGTGCGTTACCCGAGGCAAAACTCATGAACGTTAAACTAGCCAATTCGTCCAATTCCCGGAAAAACGATGCTCAAGTTCCTGCTACTCCGCAAATGACCGCAGGCACTCCTCAAGTGGAGAGCCAACCTGGAGACACCACCGAAGAACCCATCTTCATACTGGGAATGGACACGGAACAGTTGAGCGAGCAAATCCTCGATGAACTTAGCCAAAAGCTGAAAAGCGGCTCAAAAAGCGCCCAAGAAGTGGCCCTACGGATTGCCAAAGAGGTTGAGCGGATTTGCCGGAAAAGCAATCGGATTCAAAATTCGGGTGAAGTTCGCTCCTGGCAGATTACTCTAGCTCGCCATCGCTTACAAAAGTCTCTCCACTACTACAAGCTCGGTTCTCGGCAAGGTCGGGTGGACCTCCATGCTCAACTCAGCTCGATGGTTTACCGTCATGTGGCTCACCTGCACTCTCGTCTGAGCTTCCAAGCGCGATACACCTTAATCGAAGATTTCTTGCAAGGGTTCTATATCGAGGTGCTGCGTGCCTTCCGTCGCGAACATGAAATGCCCCTAACCTACACCCCTCGGACTCAGTTAGAACTGGCAGAGTATATGGCGTTTACCGAACATTACGCCAAGCGTCGGATTACCCTCCCAGGTCGCTACAATCAACAACTGATTGTGCTGCGTGCTCAAGGGTTCGCCCAAGGTCAACCCCCGGAAACGCTGGTGGATATTGAACAGGCGATCGAGTTTCCCAAGGGTGAAGATGCTGAGGTTCAAAGTCGCTCTTATGCGGCACAGCAGGTTCGGGAAAAAATGATTGCCGAGATGGTGGACCCAGCCGAGGCCGTGTTGCGCGATCGCGTGATTGCTGAGTTGATTCAATATCTGGAGTCTCAAGGTCAATCGGACTGTATCGATTATTTAGTCCTGAAACTGCAAGATTTGGCAGCTCCGGAAATCGACGAAATCCTCGGTCTGAGCGCACGTCAGCGGGATTACCTACAACAACGGTTCAAGTATCACGTTGAAAAGTTTGCTCGCTCTGGACATTGGAAACTGGTCCATCAATGGCTCGGTGCGGACTTGGATCAAAATTTGGGAATGCCCTTGCAACAGTGGGATAATTTCCTCGGTGACCTCTCGGAAGAACAGCAACAGCTTCTCAAACTGAAGCGCTCTGGAGCCAGCGACGCTGAAATCGCCCAAGAGATTAAATGTACTCCCAAACAGGTCCAAAAGCGGTGGTCGGCACTTCTGGAAAAAGCGTGGCAATCTCGTAATACTGAATCTCAGGAGAAGTAATTCCCTGTGCTAATTACTACTAGGTTCCCGAATCATCGGTCTCTGTTCACGAGCGATCGCTCAATTCACAGGTGGGGGACCGGCAGACACCCTCCGACTGCCGCCTCTGTTTCCCCCCCCTTCCAAATTTCTCAGCCCCGTTTTAGGTTCAATAGGGAGCCGGTCCCTCGACTCCCCGAGCATATTCCCTGGATAACCAAGCCCCTAGCTTGGTTATTTTTGTGGAGTTTCTCCGGTTTAGGTCATCCCAAATTCAGTTGTCAAAACCTAGTTTTCTCTTGAACCGGCGCTTCTGGGGCTTCGTCCGCTTTTTTCCCACCCTTGAGGGTGCGGGTTTTTACGAAGAATATCGGTTAGAAACCCGGTTTTTTGAGAAAAGTTAGGCCAATTTGCCACAAATTAGGGCCTGAAACCCCGGTTTCTTGTCCCCTGAATTTATACCTATTGGACCGTTCTAACCCCAGGGATTTGGCTTGAATGTTTGAGGTTTAATCAATCACCCGTTGTTAATAGTCGATTGATAATTCTGGCTTTTCCCCGGCATAGTTAATATTTTTTTAATTTTTTGGTGAGCACTTGATTCGGACTGTTAAAATATGTAAAGAAAATTCTCGCGCTCGTCAAGATCGACTTCTAAATTCTAAACGTTCGTTGCGAGTGCTACGGGTTCAGGACTATATCGCCCTTCCCTTCCGATCGCCGACCCTTGATGCCGACGTCGAGATGAACTTGCCGAAGGTGACGTTTTGCCGTCAACCCTCGCCTTTTCAGGGTGTGTTGATGTTCAACCCGAACACTCCCCAATTTATGAGGTAGTTATGACGCTCTTAGTCTCTCAACAGTCTATTTCAACTCAGCCCGTCGCACAGAACAAAGCGGCGCTAGGTCGCGTGTTTCAGGCGATCAACCCTGATAGTTGCCCGACTACTTATAATTTTCATCTCCATACCGTCTGTTCCGATGGCAAGTTACGCCCGGAAGAAGTGATGGAACAAGCTATCTGCATTGGTCTCAAAGGGCTGGCAATTACGGATCATCACAGTGTCAAAGGCTACTATGCCGCTCAACGCTGGTTGGATGAATGGTGGATCGACCATTCCAATTTATATCAAAGTGACAGAACCGTTGCGGAACTGCCTCAAGCCCCCCAACTCTGGACTGGGGTCGAAATTAATGCGGGTCTCCTGGATACGGAGGTCCATATTCTGGGATATGCCTTCAATCCAGAACATCCTCGGATGCAACCGTATCTGGAAGGTCACACGGTCAAGGGTCCCCATTATCAAGCCTCCCAGGTCATTCATGCCATTCAATCTGCCGGAGGATTGGCAGTTTTAGCTCACCCGGCGCGGTATGCCAAGCGATCGCCCGAGGACCTGATTCCCGAAGCCGCCGATTTGGGCATTGATGGCATCGAAACCTATTATGCCTACAAAAACCCTAACCCCTGGAAACCCAGTCCCAAGCAAACCGCCAAAGTTTATGAGTTAGGTGCCACCCACGGATTATTCCATACCTGTGGCACCGATACCCACGGCTCTAATTTGCTCTTACGTCTGTGATCCAATCAAAAGAAGCACCCAGGCAGAGAACCCTCATGTTTTCTGCCTCAGACACCACCGGCTAAAACAACAACAGCCATTGTCCCCAGACTCATCAAAATCATTAACGCTGCCATCATTAAGACTTGTCCCAAAGGTGAGGAAATTTTTGCAACTCTCATAAGTTTTAGGTCTTTTTTCTTATTGTTTGTTCAAGTAATGGGTCAAACGTTAGCAAAAATTTTCTCCAAAATGAGAAAATATGACCAATTTTTAAAGAAATGTAACTTTTCTTAATCATTTGCCGATCGCGGAGGATGATTCAACAGGTTGAAGTCAATCACCCGCAACGAGCCATCGGTCCCTATTCGGTCAACCCATGTTCCAGCGCATACCGCACTAACTCCGTTCGGCTGTTGGTGCCGGTTTTGCTAAATAAGCGGCTGACATATTTTTCGACATTGCGAACACTGGTATCGAGATTGCGGGCGATTTCCTTGTTCATCAGTCCCTTGGCGACTAAATCCAAAACACTTTGTTCGCGCGGGGTCAGGTCAATTTTGATCGGGGGTGGGGTTTGGGCGATGGAATGCCGTCCCGATAACATAGACTTAATTTCACCAATTTCCCGCGCTAAGGAGGCTAAATCTGGGGCTTCTCCTTCCCCACTCGCAGCGGCGCGACGATCTAACAGGTTACGGACGATCGCCACTAATTCATCGGGGTCAAAGGGTTTGGAGAGGTAGGCATCACAACCGGCTTGATAGCCTTGGATGCGATCGCCTGTCATCCCTCTAGCGGTTAAAAAAACCACAGGCATTACTTTAAACCGGGGGTCTTCTCTCATCCGTTTGAGAAATTCAAATCCATCAACTTGAGGCATCATCAAGTCCGTAATCACTAAATCGGGATGTTGCTGTTGCAGCAAATCCCATCCATCATTGGCATTACTCGCCACCTGCACGGAAAATCCTTCATCTTCCAGATAGGCTTGCACCGCTTCCCGTAATCCGGGTTCATCATCGACAAGGAGGAGTTGAGCTGACATCCTGAAATCTCCTAAAGAGGTTACTGCTTTTAACTTTAACGAAATTTGGGGTCAGATTGACGGTGAGGATTATGATCGTGGGGTTTTAGGGGGGTGGGGATTGGGTTGGGGAGGGGATAACGACTGAAGTCGTTACTACGAAAAAAAGAGGGATTTTCTTGGGGTTCAGTGCCTCCGGATGAACAGCGTTAGCAAAGGTATAGGGAATAATCTCTGTCGGGTTGTACCGGCGTTTACCAATCTTTGCGATCAAGAGCGCACATTATGAATAAAGCAGAACGGTATTACGATATCATCGGATTTGGGGATGAAGTACCCGGGGTTTTAGCGATGGTAGCGGCAGCGCGAGAGTATCGCCGTCAGACGAAAAAGTATCCCAAGATGTTGTTAATGTCTAAGGCAAATGCTGGAGAAGGCATTGGGGGTCATTTAATCCGAGGGAAATTATCTTATCTCGATCGCACTCAAATTGATCGGCAGCTTCAAACCTCTCTGAATCTGGATACATTCGGTGCGCCTTCTGCCCTGTATCAAGAGTTTTTAAAACGGGCGGGAGTGGTGCAAATTGCTCTTGACCCTGAAAAGGGCGATCGCGCTTTGAAAGAGATGCTTCGGGAAGCAGGGGTGGCGATTCTCAGTGAGGTTAAAATCGCCTCGGTGGTTAAATCTGGACCCAATTTGACCAGTATTCTTACCAGTCGCGGTGAAACCTATACAGCAAAGCAATTTATTGATTCTACCGTGAATGCGGAACTCGCACAAGCGGCAGGGGCGAAAAAGTCTCAAGGATTTGGAACTTTTGGCTTACCGGATTCTGAACTGCCGGTGACCTTGGTGTTTGAAACCGAAGGATTGAGTATTCAGCGCCTCAAAGAGATAGAATTAGCTTATCTGAAACGCTTCAGAAATTTGGCAGATACGGAAGCTCAGAATTTCCTCAAGTCTGCGGCTGGATTTGATGAGCGCAAAGCTGAATCATTGCGGCAGGAGTTGGTAGATTCCCACGGAAATTTAAAAACTTTGTGGGCGGGGAAAGATTATATTGATATTCGCTGTAATGCGTTATCCATCGCCTATCATTCGTTCCGAGGTAAAAAGTTATCCCTGTATGACAGTGGGGCAATTTTAGACCGAGGAAATGTGGCGATTTTATCCGGCGATCGCCTCTCTTGGAATGCGTTGATGATTGCGGTTACCGGCAGCGAAGCAGAGACGCTGGCAAACAATGGCGGGAAACCGACTCCGGCAATGCTGGAGGAGATGAAATTTGTTGAGCAATGGTTTAAGAGTATTGGGGCCAAAAAGGTAACGCCTGCATCGGAATTGTACATCCGACACGCGGGAAATATCACCGAGGCGATCGAGCCTTTAAGTGGTGCTGAAATGTTAGCCGGGGGCGTTCCCAAATCTGAGGCATTGGCAACCTTTGCCTATCATTTTGATGTGCGCGGAGGGATTCCTGGCATTGGCGATAAAGCCCTCGCCAATGGGTTTGTCAGTACCATGTTTAGTAAGCCAATTTTTAATGTCGGCATCCGTCACGCACAACTGAACTCGGTGCAGAATTTAGCCGTTGTCAGTCCTGCCTCTGGATTTGAGGGGTTTGCTTCCGCTGCGGGACGAATTGTGGAATACAATGCGGCAGTGGGTCATGGGTTAGGCATTGCGGCAACTTTAGCCCTGTTAAGTAATCGAAACCTGGCGGATATTTCTAATCAAGAGGTGCGAGAGGTGCTGGTTAAGGTGGGGGAATTACCGACCATTTTCGGAAAAAACTCGGCCCCGGATCTGGCTCAATTGCAACAATTTGAATCGGCGATCGCCTAATCAAAGTAACCCGTTATTACCTTTGGGACAGGGCAGTGCCTTGTCCTTTTTTTTTTACAAAAATTAACGGTTTCCATCTTTGAACGTCTGCTATAATTCCAGCAAAAGATACATTTGATATTTTTACCCTGATGCTCTACAGGACTTTCACAGATTTTGAAAATCCAAGCTAAATTAAGGCTGGAGCCAAACAATGCTATAACACCGCAGGTAAATGTTATGAATTTACTCAAAACAGAGTTTTCCACCGATGTCTGGGTGACTGCCACCTGGGAGGAATATATCGACACCCTTGAAAATGCAGACTATGAAAAATCTAAGGGCTACTACTACAACGGACAAGGGAGAATAGAAATGTCAGCAGTGGGGTGGAATCATGCTGAAGATAATGGAATCCTTGCCCTTTTAGTTAATTTATGGGGAATGACAAAAGGCATACCCATGAGAGTCCAGGTTAATTGCACTTACCGGCAATCGCGTAAAAACGAGTGCCAACCGGACCTGTCTTATTATATCGGCGATCGGGTAAAGTCATCTCCAAAAGGGAGTTCGGCGGTGGATTTAGATAAAAACCTCCCTCCCGATTTAGCGATTGAAATTGCGGTGACTTCTCTGGCAGATGATTTAGGAATTAAGCGACTGTTGTATGAGGAGTTAGGAGTGCGGGAATATTGGGTGGTTGATGTTCAAAATGCCCCGATCATTGCGTTTGAGATGATTGCACCCAATGGGAGTCAACGGATTCGAGAGTCGAAGTTGTTACCGGGTTTGGAGATGTCGTTGCTAGAGGAGGGGTTGCAGCGGAGTCGAGAGGCGGATAATACTGAGGTGTGCAATTGGTTTTGGGAAGAGGTGCAAGGATAAGGACAGAGTTAGGCTAGAAACCGGGTTTCTGCGATCACTTTTGCTTCCTCACAAAAATTTAGGAAAGAAACCCGGTTTCTGACCCCCGAGTTAAGCTAGAAACCGGGTTTCTGCGATAACTTTTGCTTCCTAACAAAAATTTAGGAAAGAAACCCGGTTTCTAACCCCCGAGTTAAGCTAGAAACCGGGTTTCTGCGATAACTTTTGCTTCCTAACAAAAATTTAGGAAAGAAACCCGGTTTCTGCCCCTCTATTTCCTCACTGTCACATTGGGATAAGTAATAACTTTTCCATTGGTACGGGAGGGAGGTAATTGTTGTTGAGGATGGGTGGGATAGGATGTTTTCCCATTGCCATTGGTGGGTTCTTCTTTGAGGAGAACTTCCCGAATTAGGCGGGCTAACATTCTTTGGGCTAAATCCCCGGCTATTTTTTGACCCATGCGTTGGGTTTCGGGTTTGATGAGGAAGGGGGCAAGTTTTTGGACGAATTCGGTAGTATTGAATCCGGGGGTTTCTTGGACAATTGCCCAAATTCGTTTAATTCGCTCCATTTTCTCTTGATCACCACTGGTGATGGCTGAAGTGGGTTTATTTCCTTTCCAGCCGACCCATTCTCGGAGGACGGAGGTGGCATTACTGAAGGCGTCGCGAGAGAGATGATCTAGACTTTTGACTAATTCTTCGACGAGGCGATCGCGGATGAATTCTCCCCGTTCGGAAAACAGAAATTCTAAGGCTTGATTTAATCCCTGGGACAGGTCATACTCATCACTTTCTTTGGCATTTCTCAATAGGTTTTCTAATCGGTTCCACCGGAAGTCCCCATCTTTAAACAGCAGGTCTCTCAATGACCCGCGCAATTCTGGGGAAGGGTCGGTTAATAGGCGTTTAGCCACATAAGGATAGGCTTTACTCAGAACTTTAAAATTCGGATCAACATTAATCGCAATCCCTTCTAAGGTAACTAAGGAGCGAATAATTAAGGCATAATAGGCGGGGACCCGGAAGGGGTACTCGTACATGATTTCCGACAGTTGGTCGGTAATGCTCTTAAAGTTGAGTTCGGCAACGCTGGCACCGAGGGCATTATTAAAAACGTTGGCGAGGGCCGGGATAATCGGTGTGAGGTCGGTTTCTGGAGTGAGAAATTCCAGTTTAACGTAATCTTTGGCGAGTCCTTCAAAGTCACGGTTCACGAGATGGACGACCGCTTGAATGAGTCCATATCTTTGATAGGGTTTGACCTCACTCATCATGCCAAAGTCGAGATAGGCGAGTTTCCCATCTTCGGTGGCGAGGAGGTTGCCGGGGTGAGGGTCAGCATGGAAAAACCCATGTTCAAGCAATTGGCGCAAGGAACATTGCACCCCGACTTCAATCAGGTATTTGGCGTCGATGCCTTGGGCGGTGAGGGCGGGGATTTGGGTGAGTTTGGTGCCGTTGATCCACTCCATTGTGAGAACTCGACGTCCGGTATATTTCCAGTAAATTTTGGGGACGTATATATCTTTAAGATGGCCGTAGAGTTGGGCAAAGCGTTCGGCGTTTTCTCCTTCTTTGTTGTAGTCCATTTCTTCATAGATGCGAGTGCCGAACTCGTCCATGATGGCTACTAAGTCGCTGCGAACTTGTTTGACATTTTTTTGCACCCAGATTGCCAGTTGCCGTAAGACATAGACATCGAGTCCCATGCTTTCGGCGAGTCCAGGGCGTTGGACTTTGATGGCGACGGTTTCGCCGGTTTTGAGTTTACCTTTGTAAACTTGGCCGAGGGAGGCGGCAGCTACGGGGTCAGGGGTGATTTCGGCATAGATGGCGGAGGGCTGATCCCCGAGTTCTTCTTCGATAAATTGGTAGGCGAGTTCGTTGGGAAAGGGGGGTAGCTGGTCCTGGAGTTTGGCGAGTTCTTCTAAATACAGGGGTGGCACTAGGTCGGGGCGGGTGGAGAGGGCCTGTCCGACTTTAATGAATGCCGGCCCTAACTTCGTCAGGGTGATTCGCAGTTTTTCGGCGCGTTTGCGTTCGTTTTGTTTGACGCGACCGAATTTTTTATCCCGCCAAATGCCAAAGGCGAGGGTGAGTAGGGGCCACAAAATTGCAAATCTGCGCCCCCAGACTAGAAAGGGCCGATCGCGATAAAGTTCGGTGATGGCAACGGGGTCGTACAACAGCGCATTGCTGTCTGAGTACGGTGCACCGGATTTGAGGGGGACCAGTTCGGTGGCGGCGGAATCGATATCCAGGGTAACTGGGGGATTGTTGACCCGTTCGGGAAAGGGGGATAAACCGGGAGATTGTTCCAAAACGGTATCGGGCTGAAATTTGACGGAAGGAGGAGAAACGGTCTTTGTATCCATGTATTCGAGACCCACTTACGGAACCATGTTAACTATTGTAACAATTCCGTCGCGGTCTGCTCAGAACTGCCTCGGGATCTAAGTCTGCGGGATGAGGAAGTCCAGGTTGCAGTCGCCTGAAATCTTTCGCGGGTATAACGACGGAACTCCCGGGGAGATTTAAGAACGAACTGCACGGTTGTAGAGCATCCGATGGCAAGAACGCTCATCCCTATTCCGTCGAAACCCACTGATTCAAAAACAGGATGCCATTGTTTTGTTGTTTTGCTGCTAATGTTCCGCCAGTTCCCAAGATTTCTTAGCAACCCAGGACCCATCCCACTCTTCTGTAGGGGGTTCTTTGAGCAATCGCTGGCAGCGCTTTAGATGCAACCGGGCGGCGCGATCGTGGCTGTTGATTTCCAAGACGGTGGCAAATTCTCCCATTGCGATCGCAAACTTGCGACTGAGATAATATTGCCGCCCAAGGTCATAGTGCTCCATCACCTTTTTACTCTCGTCGGAAATCGCTTCTCCTTTGAGTCCTAGATATTGATATAACGCCACTGGGGGATAGTTTGATCGCATCCGAATTCGGTCGAGTTCTCGGGCCCAAATGCGCTCCTCGCAGGCGCGATAAGTGTTTTCTCCCAAGACAATATTGCAACCATATTGATTGCTCACCCCTTGGAGGAGATTGCCCAGATTGACACCATCGCCTACGGCACTAAATTGCAGGGACTTATTTTCCGCAATATTATTGCTAATAGTCCAATCGGAATTAATTCCAATCCCCATCTGAATCACGGGTTGATTTTTCTCTTGGCGATGATGATTAAATTCATCGAGTTTTTTGTGCATGGCGATCGCCGTTTGCAATGCCATCCACCCATGATTTTCTAGGAACTGGGGTGCACCAAAAACGACAATTAGACCATTGCCAATACAAGCCACTTCTATTTGCTGCTCATGATTCTGCCTGTACTGATTTACAGCCTCCAGCATTGACTCAAAATAGTCTTGAAGCAGACGGGCGACCTCGGAGGCTTCTAAATTTTCCGTCAAGCTACTATAGCCGGAAATTTCAGAGAATAAGACTGAAACTTCTTGGCGATCGCCGCTAGAATTTACCATATTCCATACACATTGTCAACTACCGATTCCATCTTTCTTCAAGCAATCAGGAGTAAGAACGATGCCAAAGCAGGATTCTGACTCCTGAATTCTAGCTTGTACCCTTGCTCTGTTTAGGATACTACTTTTCGGTGAGATTCCAGACCCCATTCCAGTCATCCGGTGGGGGTTCCACCACAAAATGTTGACACCGATCCATCTGTAAGGATGCCGCCTTATTATTCTTATCAAGTTCCAACACTTTACCAAACTCTTGGAGAGCTTTAGCAAATTGCCGAGACAGATAAAATTCCCGTCCCTTCGTGTAGGATTCGATAATTTGCATATTGTGGTCAGAAATTGGGTCCGATCGCAATCCGACCAATTCATAAATTTTGACGGGTTCGCTTTTCCCTTTTACGGTAATAAAGTCCAACTCCCGAACATAAACCTTGTCGGCACAAGGACTGTATGTTTTTTCACTGATCACGATATCCGTCCCATACATTTTGCTCGTGCCTTCTAACCGAGACCCGAGGTTAACCCCATCTCCAATGGAGGTCAATTCCATCCGTTTGCTGGACCCGATATTCCCACTGACCACTTCATCAGAGTGGATCCCAATCCCAATTTTCAGGATTTGCTTACCGGCAGCGGTGCGATGGTTGTTAAACTCAATCAACCGCCGCCGCATTTCTACCGCCGTTTGGACCGCACACCAGGCATGGTCCTTGAGGGGGAGAGGAGACCCAAACACGGCCATGATCGCATCCCCGATATATTTATCCAGGGTCCCCTTGTACTGAAATACCGCATCGACCATCGACTCAAAATATTCATTGAGCATGATCACCACATCTTCCGCTTCCATGCCTTCGGTGAGGGTGGTATAGCTGCGGATATCCGAGAACAAGACCGAGACTTCCTTGCGTTTGCCACCTAACCCGGTGTCCCCAGAGGCCAGTAACTGTTCAGCCACTTCCTGGGTCATGTAACGATACATGGTGCTCTTGAGTCGTTTCTCATCGCTGATATCTTCCATGACCACCAGGGCACCATAAACATTGGTACGGTCCGAGGCATCGGCAATGGAGTTAATCGACAAGTTAATGCTGTGTTGCTCTTTGTCGTCTTTGGCAACCAGGGTTTGATCGGGATAATACTGCTGACGAGATTTATCATCTTTGGCCGTCAATGCCGCATCAAACCACTTAGAAAAGTCCCCATCTTTAATTTGGATCAAGTCTCGAACGGATTTGCCTTCGATGCGATCGCTCGGTTCCAGACCGAGCAATTGACGGGCACTATCATTAGCGGCGATCGCATTTCCGGCCTTATCCGTGGAAATCACCCCATTGCTCAAGCTTCGCAAAATATCCCGTTGCATTTGCTCTTGCTGCTTGACCGTGGCAAAGAGTTTGGCATTTTGCAACGCCACTCCCGCTTGGGTATTAAACGCCTGCATAAACTCCTGATCGGACCGATTGAAACTGGCTTTCCAACAATCAGGGGCTTCCGGCCATTGGGCCGGTTCGTAGGGGGGATGATCCCCTTGTTTTTTCTTGTTCACCAACTGGGTCACCCCAATCAGTTCCCCATCCGCGTTGAATACCGGCATACATAATAAACTGCAAGTCCGATACCCGCTTTGTTGATCCACCCGCTTACTGGTTTCGCACCCAGGATGATCATACAAATCAAAGGGGATATTTAGGGGTTCTCCAGTTTTCCCTACGGTCCCGGCATAGCCGACTCCCATTGGAATGCGGATTTCCTTTAACTCGCCTCTCGGACCGATCGGGATCTTGGTCCAGAGGTCATTTTTATCCCGGTCAATCAGCCATAGGGTGCTGCGATCGGCGTTCATCAGTTGTTTCGCCTCATCCATCACCTTTTTCAAGGTTTCTTCCAGATCGAGGCTACTCTTGCTCAAAGATTGGGTCGCTGCCATGAGCGCTGCTGCGGCACGTTGCCGCTGAGTTGCTTTATAGAAAGACTTTGAGGATTCAAGAATCAGGCGAATTGAGGGAGCAAACTCTTCAAATACCCGCTCATCTTCTTCCGTAAAGCCTTTGGCATTAATCCGTTCGGACAATTCAGCGTCCGCATCATGGATTTTTTTTAACTTATTGAGTAACTGAACCACCGCAACTAATGCCCCTTGTTCGTTCAACAGGGGCAGACAGAGCATGGTATAGGTGCGGTAGCCGGTTTTCTTGAACTGTTCCTTAGCTGCACCGGAACGGGAATCGTCAAAGAAATCAAAGGGAATATTAACGACTTTCTTAAACGTAGCGACTTCCCCAGCAATTCCCTTATCCGCTGGAATCCTAATCTCTAATGCCTTACCCCCTGCACCTTTGGCGATGATGGACCAGAGTTCGTTCTTTTCTTCATCTAATAAAAATATCGTGGTGCGGTCCGCGCCGAGGAGTTCCCCGGTTTTTAGGGTGATGGAACGCAACATTTCATCGAGAATCGAGTCAAACCCTTGGGAATCGAGGAGGCTGTCGAGCATCGACAGGGTTTGATTGACCACTTCGAGCTTCCCTTCCACATCTTTGACAACCTGGGTGAAGCTGTCTTTGTTGAGGGGGGCGAGAAAGCTGGTGAAGGTCCCCTTGGACTGAACTAAAGACCCCCCACCGCCACTGTTATTTGCAGGGCTAGATTCGGGTTCGCTTACCGATGCAGATGTGGACCGTTGAGGATCGGGCTTGCCGCCGTCAACGATTTGAGGGGTCACATCAATCACGGCACCAGCACTACTATTGTTATGGTCCCAAGCCTTTGGATTTGGAGATGCAGCTGTCATAAGATCTATAACTCTTTACTTCAGACCAGGAGTCAGCGAATTTCTTGGATTATGTGAGTGTCCTGCCGAGAACGCGGTCGCGGATTTGTTGTACAAAGCCTAGCAGATCCGGATAACTATCTCTTTAAGTTTACTCTGTCCATAAATAATTAGACATTTTGGAATTAATTTTCGATCGCTTCCTTTCAGCCCTCCTTGGGCGGTTTTTTGGGGTCCTCTGGGATGTCCGCATCGAGTTTGGACGAAAGTCAGAGGGAGAACGCTAAGGAGATTCTGACACTACCTGCTGAAATTCAATGTGACCCTTTCTACTGTTTCCACCTTTTTTCAAAAATTTTTGATAAATGTTCAATGGATTATTAGGGTTGGATCAGGCTTGAGGGCAGATTAACCGAGGGGATTGAACAGTAAGGCGATTCTTGAAAGCGCCTCGTTGTTGTAGCATTTTTGACGAGCAATGGTGATCCTGTGCAAAAGCGTTACTCGGTCCAACGGTCAGCCCGTCATAACGTGTGAAATTCGCTTTTCTAGTTGTAACATTTTTTGGCAAATTGGGAACCCAGATTTTGAATTTTACAGGCCCTAGGTATCACGGTGATGATTCCTCGCGGGAACGGATTACAGACGGTTATTATATCCGGTTCCGTCTCTTTGGTTTCTAGCGGTCCAATTTGGGAAAAAATCCAGGGAGTGTTTAAGAACTGCGGGTTTGAATTTGTCGGACGGAGGCGGCTTGGTTGAGCAGAGATTGCGCCCAGGCGATCGCCTCGGATGCTCCTTGTCCCCCAGCTAGTTGCGCCAATTCTTCTCGTCGTTGTTCACTGTCCAGTGCTGTTACCCGAACTACGGTGCGTTCTTCTGGTGCAATCGGCGCAGGCAGGGTGGACCCGTTCCCGGGGGAGTTGGCGGTTTCGAGTTGAGGACCTGTCGCCTGGGGGGTTTCTTCGGAACTGCCAATGACTTGTTTATTCACCCGAAAATGAAAATCGGCCATTGCTGCCACAATCGGTTGATGGGTGACAAATAACACCTGTTGACCCTGGGAGAGTTGGTGGAGTTTTTGAGCGATCGCCCCGGCAACTCGTCCGGAGACTCCGGCATCAATTTCATCAAAAACAAGGGTGGCGGCACTATCCACCTGCACGAAACAGGATTGCAGGGCCAGCAAAAACCGGCTCATTTCCCCCCCAGAGGCGATTTCGGCTACGGGTTGCAAGGGTTCCCCAGGATTGGGACTAAACAGGAAAATGATGCGATCGCTGCCGGTACTGCTGGGCGCTACGGGTTCAATCTGTACCTGAAACTGGACATTATCCATCGCCAGGGGTTTGAGTTCTTCAATCAGGCGTTGTTCTAGCCGCAAGGCAGCGGTGCGCCGCAGATGGGTTAATTCTTCACAGGTTTGAATCAGTTCGGCTTGGCAGGCTTGATAGCGGCGTTCTAGGACCTCGACTGCGCGATCGGCTTGGGTGAGTTCTTCTAGTTCTGCTTCGATGCGATGGAAGTAGGCGATCGCGGCACTCAGGTTGGGCCCGTACTTCCGGCAAATTTGCTTCAGTTGGCCAATCCGTTGTTCCACCTCCCCCAATCGGTCGGGATCAGATTCTAAACTGGAACTGTAGCTACTCATCTGCCGTCCCGCCTCGATCGCCAAGGCTAAGGCATCGTTGACCACATCCAGGACCCCTTGCAATTCCGGGTCATAAGCAACCATATCCCGCAGGGTTTGTTCCACTTCTCCCAACAGGTCCGCCGCCGCCAAGGACCCATCATTCTGTTGATAAAGGGATTGATAGACGCGATCGCTCTGTTCCTGGAGTTCCACCACATGGGAGAGGCGCTGCCGTTCCTGTTCCAGTTGCTCTAATTCGTCCGCTTCGTTGAGATTTGCTTCCGAGAGCTCTTTGACTTGGTAATCCAGTAAATCAATCCGTTGTAAGCGCTGTTGTTCTGATTGCCGACTCTGTTCTAACGCTTGTCGGGCGGCATTCGCTTCGGCATAGCGAGTCACCACCCCTTGGCGGAGGGCCAAAACCTCGGGACCGGCAAAAGCATCCAGCCAATCGCGCTGCCGGGTGGGTTGTCCCAGTTGGACCGTTTGACCTTGGGCGGTGATTTCCACCAGGCGATCGCGCAGTTGTTCCATGAGTTGCCGATTGACTAACACCCCATTTAACCGCGATCGGCTCCGCATAGTTCCTCCTTTCCCGAAGACGAGTTCCCGACTCACGACTAGGAGAGTGCCGTCTAATAGCTCAATTTCTTGGTCTCGGACATAAGCCGCCACCGGGGGTTCCAGTTCAAAGGTGGCCTCAATCAGCGATCGCCCGGTTCCCGTGCGGATAGCCCTTCCCGTACATTTGCCCCCCAACACTGCATCCAGGGCATCCAGAATAATGGATTTTCCCGCCCCCGTTTCCCCAGTTAGGACGTTGAGACCCCTCCCAAAGTCCAGATCTAAGCAGTCAATTAAGGCAAAATTTTCTATCCGCAGGGACAGCAACATGGCAATTCTTATCCTTGTGGAACTGAACTATACAGGGGAAAAGCCGAGCCTTCTTGTGGAAGGTCAGGGATCCGGTCAATTTCCAGGATGTTGAGTACAATAGAAATATCCCAGATTGTTTGCTTGATGACAATCTTACCGCGAAAAATATTTAATACTGATGATAGAGGCTCCGTGCGAGAGCTTTTGGTTAGATTGATTTCACGGCGACACTTTAAAAAAATTCAATAGTTTTCTTTATGGAATCCGGTAGTCCTTCTGCCCGGTCTTCTGAACCCTTTCCCCAAAATACTTTATCCAATTTATTCGGTGCGGCGATCGCCTTACTGACTCTCTTGCTCCCCCTCCTGGCGATCGGGACTTTTTCCGCGAATCGTCTCCCGAACCTGCCGTCCCCCCCATCCTATCCCCTCAGCGGGGTGAGGAGGTGACCCTAGCGCCTTAATATCCCCCAGGGACCAGAAACCGGGTTTTTAACCAAATCTCTGCTCATCAGCAGCCAATTTGGACCAAAAACCCGGTTTCTAATCTTGACGGTAACCCCGGACCGATACTCTCCTCTGGCAAGCTTCCGCCCAATTACAAACCGCAAACCGATGGTTTGTGGGTTCAAGGTTTCTGGTACGATGGCTGACGGACTCTCCCCGGGTGAAACAGGCCGATCGCCCATCTGAGCGACGGCGTTGAAGACCCTGGGCTGACCCCAATTTAACCCTGCTGAATCGACAAGATTCGGGTAGGTAAAAACAACCCTCGCCATCCAAGGAGTTATTGTGGATTTAACGAAGATTCCAGCCCAACCGAAACCTGGTCTGATTAACGTCTTAATTGAAATCGCAGGCGGAAGCAAGAATAAGTATGAATTTGATAAAGAGTTAGGCGCTTTGGCCCTCGATCGCGTCCTGTATGCCTCGGTGCAGTATCCCTTCGATTATGGCTTCATCCCGAATACCTTGGCTGAGGATGGAGACCCCCTCGATGGCATGGTGATTATGGATGAACCCACTTTTCCCGGTTGTGTAATTGCCGCCCGTCCCGTGGGGTTTTTAGAAATGATTGACGGGGGGGACCCGGATGAAAAAATTCTCTGCGTTCCGGACAAAGACCCCCGCTATGCTCATGTCAAGTCCCTGAAAGATATCGCCCCTCATCGATTAGAGGAAATTGCTGAATTTTTCAGAACCTACAAAAATCTGGAAAAGAAGAAAACTGAAATTCTCGGCTGGCATGATGTAGAGAAGGTGATGCCTCTAGTTGAGAAGTGCGTTAAGGCCGGTCAAAAAGGCTAAATAGAGACTGAGTGGAACGACACCCTGAGTTAAGCCACATCCGGCGGGGGTTTAAACCCCCGTCGGATGTGGCTGCTCGTCTGATGGGATTGATCCCCCGCCGGATGTTGCCTCGCATCCATCCCGTTGGACCCCCTGCAATCTGTCGCGATCGCAAAGCTACCCCGAACTTTCTGGGTTTTCCGGTCCTGATGTTCTAACATTGAGGCAGAAAGTCCCTAACCTCCTTAGAAACGACTCCGGATCATGCAGCGAACTCTTCTCTTAGCAAAAATCCATAACTGCACGCTCACTGATGCTAATTTGAATTATGTGGGAAGCATTAGTATTGATCAAACCTTAATGGAGGCAGCCGGTATCTTGCCTTACGAGCAGGTGCAAGTTGTCAACAAATCTAACGGAGAACGGTTAATCACTTATGCGATTGAGGCCCCTGGGAAGTCTGGGGCGATCGAACTCAATGGGGCCGCAGCGCGTCTGGGTGCACCGGGCGATCGCCTGATTATTATGACCTATGGACAATTCACCCCGGAAGAAGTTACAACATATTCGCCTCGGGTGGTTCTGGTTGATGAGCAAAACCGTCTGTTGGAAGTTCGACGGTATGAAGAATTGCATACCTTTAGCCTCGTTTAGGCGGAATTACCCTAAACCCCGCCTTTGCTGATTACCCTAAACCCACCCCACCGCCTTGCGATCGGATAGTCTCTATGGAAACCAGCCTGGACTCTGCGTTTTTTATCAACTTCTGGGGCGTGCGCGGCAGCGTTGCCACACCCGGAAAAGAAACCGTTCACTATGGTGGCAATACCTCCTGTGTGGAAATGCGCGTCGCTGGTAAACGCCTGATTTTCGATGGCGGGACCGGCTTGCG
Organism: Laspinema palackyanum D2c; assembly: GCF_025370875.1. Lineage (NCBI taxonomy): Bacteria > Bacillati > Cyanobacteriota > Cyanophyceae > Oscillatoriales > Laspinemataceae > Laspinema > Laspinema palackyanum. The sequence goes on along the minus strand of NZ_JAMXFD010000016.1, from coordinate 7,163 downwards.
ACTCCTCGGCACCAGTTTAATGCCCCAGATGCCCGTGGAGGCGCATCTGTTTTTTTCCCACTCCCACTGGGACCACATTCAAGGCTTCCCCTTCTTCGTCCCCGCGTTTATCCCCGGCAATCTCTTTCATGTTTACGGTGCCGTTGCTCCCAATGGTGCAACCATGAAACAGCGCCTCTCGGACCAAATGCTGCATCCCAACTTTCCCATTCCGCTTCAAGGCATGAGGTCTGAGTTGAAATTCTACGACTTACACCCCGGGGATGTAGTCACCATTGATGATATCACCATTGAAACCGCCCATCTGAATCATCCCAGTGAAGCCCTCGGGTATCGCGTCACCTGGGGAGGACATACCGCAGTTTACTGTACCGATACCGAACATTATCCCGATCGCCTCGATGAAAATGTCCTCTCTCTGGCCCGAAATGCTGATATCTTCATCTACGACGCCACCTACACCGATGAAGAATACTATCACCCCGTCACCCCTAAAATAGGCTGGGGCCACTCCACCTGGAAAGAAGGCATCAAAATCGCCAAAGCCGCTGGAGTCAAGCATTTAGTCATTTTTCATCACGACCCCTCTCATGATGATGAGTTTCTAGCTAATGTAGAATCTCAAATCCAAGCCGAATTCCCCGATGCCTTCCTAGCCAGAGAAGGCATGAAGTTAAATCTGATTTAAAGTCACCACTCCATCACAATTCCTAAAAACCCAAGTTCGTAGTAACGTTCAGTCGTTACTATGAACAGTCTCCCCCATCCTTCATCCTTCATCCTTCATCCTTCATCCTTCATCCCCCATCTCCCCATCTCCCCATCTCCCACCCAGGGGAGTAAGATGAGAAGAATAATTTTCCATCAGAAAATCATCTATCCCTTAAAAACTATATGGCTGCTAATAATGCCCACATCAAACGGTTACTCGAAACCAAGCAGTGTCAGGGAGGCATCCTCAATGAAGCAAACCTGGGTCGTTTTAATCTGAATAAAGCAGACTTAAGTGGTGCTAAATTACTGTTTGCCAATCTCAATCAAACCAATCTCAGTCATGCCAACTTGAGTGGGGCTGATTTGAGTTTTGCCAACTTAGTCGATGCCAACCTCACCCACTCGGATCTGAGTGGGTTGGATGGCAAGGGGATGAACCTGTTTGAGGCGAAGCTGAATCATGCCAACCTCAGTGGGGCCGATTTGACCTTTGCCAATTGCGTGAATACAAATTTCACTGATGCAAATCTCAGCGGTGTGGATTTCAAAGGCGCGAATCTGATTGGGGCTATCCTCAATCATGCCAATCTCAGTGGGGTGCAATGTGCGGGGGCGAATTTGGGGAATGCACAATTGGTGGAGGCAAATTTGACCAATGGGGATTTGAGTGATACCCGGTTGGTGGATGCGGATTTGCGAGATGCCAATCTCAATGGGGCGGATCTCAGAAATGCCAATTTGTTTAATGCCAATCTCAGTGGGGCGAATCTCACAGGGGCGAACCTGGGAGGCGCAAATTTGGCTCATGCCAAGCTGGATGGTGCGATCGGACTCTATGGCAGTGGCATGGGAATGTCTGGCGATCGCAACTCGGGGATGCATCAGGCGGGGATGGCGTATATTCCCTTTGGTCACCCCGGGGCTTATCCCGGAGGCGGTAGCGGTTTGGCCCTTCCCCGTCCGGGGATGCAGTAACCGGCGATCGGCTCAGTTATGGGGGTGAATTGTGAGTAGCATGGCTCACAATTCACCTTTTGTTTTTTAAAGCCCTAAATGTGCTATCTTTTTGAGTAACTCATGAAATAAGAATTTAGGAGATATACTTTGCAACGGGGTTCATTAATAATTGTAGGAACGGAGATTCAACTGGGAGGGCATCTCACATTAGCGGCTCAAGCCTGGATTAAACAGGCGGATAAACTGTTGTTTGCGGTCGCCGACCCCGTGACGGCGAAATGGTTAGAAACTCTGAATCCCACGGCTGAAGCATTGCCCTATAACACCAACTGCGATCGCCGCAGGCAAACTTACGGGGAAATGGTCGATCGCATGATGGAGGCGGTGCGCTCAGGGGGGAACATCTGTGCCGTATTTTACGGCCATCCGGGGGTATTTGCGGACCCGGCACTCATGGCGATCGCCCAGGCAAGGCGCGAAGGTTACGCTGCTCAAATGTTACCCGGAATTTCTGCGGAGGATTGTTTATTTGCCGATCTGGGCATCGACCCGGGAAAAGGTGGCTGCCAGAGTTTTGAAGCTACAGACTTTTTAATCCGGCAGCGCAAATTCGACCCCAATTCTCACTTGATTTTATGGCAAGTTGCGCTCATTGGCAATCGGGGATTTTATCAAGAGGGGTCTGAGAAACGGGGGTTAAAGGTATTAGCAGAAGTGTTACAACAGGATTATCCGGCGGATCATCAAGTGGTGATCTATGAGGCAGCGGTTTATTACCCAGTGTGTCAGCCGGTAATCAATCGCATTCCCTTGCATTCTCTGCCGCCAGCCAAGGTAACAACGGTTTCTACGTTGTATGTACCGCCCCTCGGTCCTGCACCTGTGGATCAAGAGATGATGGTACGCTTAGGAATGGACAAATGACAATGGACAATGGACCAATGACAAATGACAAATGACCGACGACTAGCACAGCAAGGGGAAACTGCTCGGCAACAGGGACAATATGATGAAGCGATCGCCTATTTTACCAAGGCGATCGCCCTGAATTCTGAGTATGCTTGGGCGATCGCCCACCGAGGGGAAACTTATTGTTTGATGAAACGATATTCCGAAGCCCTGGTAGATTTCAATCGGGCGGTGGAACTCAATCCGACGGCTTGGAATTATGCTCATCGCGGGGCAGTGTATCGAAAATTATATCGCTATGACGAGGCTTTAGGGGATTTCAATCAAGCGATCGCCCTTGAACCGAACTATGCCTGGGCGATCGCCTATCGCTGCTTGATCTATGAACTCACCTATCGCTATGCTGAAGGATTGCAGGAATTTGACCGGGCGATCGCCCTCGAACCCAGCCTCTATCCGACTTGGCGCAGCAAGCGGGGACTGATGTTTTATTATCAGGGAAAATATGCCGAGGCGATCGCCTGTTGTGAAGAAGCATTGGAACAGGATCCTCATGACTATCAAGCACTCTACTGTCAAGCGGTAGCCAAGGCTGCTTGGAAAGGACTCATCAAGGCAGGCAACGAGATTGAAACTGCGAAGATTGCTTTAAGAAATAGAGTAAATTCCCCTGCCTGTGGTATCGTTCTCTATAGATTGGCAGCTTTGGCTGCCCTCGAAGGAGAGAAGGACCTAGCCTTTAGCCATTTGGAACAGGCTATTCCACTTGAGGAGGAGGCGATCGAGCTAGTGCATCACGACCCGGTGTGGCATGACTTGGGGGAAAATTCTTGCTTTCAAGCCTTAATCGGAAAAACTGCCAACCGTCCAACAACGGTTGAAATTCTACCTTTATCGACGCCTTCTAACCCAGAGGAACCAGAACATTAAAAAGTCTAAAAGCTGTTATAAAAATAGGAGGGAATCTCGATAAGCTTTGCCGAGCGGATTATTGCTAAAGCCTGCTTCATCGCACCGTTGCATGAATAGGACTAATATTCTATCATTTTAACCGTTTATAACTTCAATCAAATTCTTAGAAATTTCAAGTTAATTGGCCTCAATTAACTTGAATAAAGACGGAAATTAACCTATCCTCAAACCAAGCAGGTATCTGTTCAATGAGCGATCCGATAAAACGTCATCCTACTAAAGTCTCGCAACTTCTCCATCAAGCGGAAACTTGTCGCTTAATGGGACATCCTAGAGAAGCGATCATTTACTTTACGCAAGCGATCGATGAGGATCCCAAAAATTATTGGGCATTGGGTCATTGAGGGAAAAGCTACTATGAGATAGGCAACTATCTTCAGGCGATCAATGATTTCGAGGAGGCAATTCACCACCATCCTAACTACTCTTGGGCATTGGCTCATCAGGGTGAGACTTACTTTTATATGGGTAGCTATAAAGACGCAGTTGAGGCGTTTACTAAAGCCATCAAATTAAATCCCAACTACGCTTGGGCGATCGCTCATCGGGGCAGGGTACTTCGCTATTTAGGACTCAATGAGAGGGCTGCAAAGCATTTTAAACGGTCCATTGATCTGATTCCTGAATACGCTTGGTCCCATGCCTACCTCAGCGTGATCTACGCTTTGATGGATCAGTACAAAAAGGCTTGGGACTGCTTAATGCGAGCGATCGAACTCGATCCAACCCTCCCGATTGAGGCCCTGAAGTCTACTCAGGTGTCCCACTTAGAGACCACCATGTTACGATCAAATGTACAAGTAGAGGAACTGGAATTTGAGAGAGAATAAGAACAGTCCTGGAATTAGAAATAAACTCAAGAGGTAGAAACAATGAGTAATGCAGTGGAATTCTTGACTAAGTTGGCGATCAACCCTAAAACTCAAGTGGCATTTGCCAAACATTCCCGAGGAATTCTAGAGGCAGCCGGTTTATCCGACCTGGAAACAGCAGCCCTTTCTAGTGGCGATCAGGCCCAAATTGAGGCCCTGTTTGCTGGGGGCCGTTCCCCGATAGCGGTGATTGTGACCGATCCCGGACCCGATCCCTTACCAGATCCAGATGCACCACCCTATCCCGATGCTCCCGACTCCCAACCCTCCGATGCACCACCCTATACCGATGCTCCCGAGTCCCAACCCTCCGAGGAATAAGCAAAAGCAAGGGTTATCCACTCATCTGAAAATGTAAAACCAACAAAAACCGAATCATACCCATCCGGTTGTTAAAGTTCTGTTTTTTATTTAGCCCGAGCTTCTTAAGGCTATAGCCCTATCGGCCCAGGCTTTACTAACGTCTGTATATTTGTCACCCTTAAGGAGTTGGGTTAAAGGCGACCTATGAGTAGCTAATTCCGCTATTATAACTCGTTCCCCACTCATTCCTTCAAGTTGAAGGGGAATTTGCAAATGTGAATAGCTGGAAGGATCCAGCTATTCACATTTGAGCTTTTAAAGTTTAAGCAGTAGAAAGCAAAAAAAATGAAAAATTTTTTTAGTGAAGCGTATCAAATTACTGAAACCCTCTATGAAAGCGGGAACTCCTTGATTTACCGAGTTCTCCGGCAAACCGACGGACAAAGCGTCATCCTCAAACTCCTCCAAGATACTTATCCATCCCCCGAACGCATTGCCCAATTTAAACGGGAATACGAACTCACTCATAACTTGCATCATCCAGGCATCATTGATGCCTATCATATCGAAACACTGAACAATCGCTGGTGTATCTCTTTAGAAGATTTCGGTGGGCAGAACCTCCACCAACTCAACCTTGCCCCCTTGTCCCCGACTGACTTTCTTCCCCTTGCCATTGAGATAGTCGAAATATTAGGCTATCTACATCAAAACCATATTATCCATAAAGATATTAATCCGTCAAACATCCTATTCAATCCCACCACCCAAACAATTAAACTCATTGACTTTGGCCTTTCCACGGTCCTATCTCAAGAAATTTCTACCTTTCGTAATCCCAACTTATTAGAAGGAACCCTTGCATATATTTCCCCGGAGCAAACCGGACGGATGAATCGGAGTGTAGACTATCGTACCGACTTTTACTCCCTCGGTATTACCTTCTATGAACTGCTGACCGGCAGCCTTCCCTTTCTCGCCCAGGACCCTTTAGAATTGGTGCATTCCCATCTTGCTAAACCTCCGACTCCACCCTATCAAATCAACTCCAAAATTCCCCAAGCACTCTCGCAAATCATCCTCAAATTAGTTGCTAAAAATGCTGAAGACCGCTATAAATCTGCATCAGGATTAAAAGCTGACCTGCAACAATGCTGGGATTCATTGCAGAGAAAGGGAAAAATCGCGTTGTTTCCTCTCGGGATACAGGATATTTCTGAGCGACTCCAAATCCCTCAAAAACTTTATGGACGAGAACAAGAAGTGGCAACCCTTATCGAAGCATTTAAAAGCGTTACCTCCCCTCCTGACGATCCAGAATTTAACTCAACTAAAATAACCCTTGTTTCAGGATATTCGGGTATCGGAAAAACCGCTTTAGTCCAAGAGATTTATAAACCAATTACTCGGGGAAAAGGCTATTTTATTGCGGGAAAATTCGATCAATTTCACCGGAATATTCCCTATGCCTCCCTCATCCAAGCCTTTCGCTCTTTAATTAAACAATTCCTGACGGAAACCGATTCCCAAATCGCCCAATGGCGGGAAAAACTCCAAAAAGCCTTGGGGGTAAACGCCCCTGTGATTATTGAAGTCATCCCCGAACTCGCAACCATTCTCGGCACTCAATCCCCCATTCCCGAACTGTCCCCAGTGGAAGCCCAAAACCGCTTTAATCTGGCTTTTCAAAATTTTATCAAAGTCTTTACTCAACCCGAGCATCCCCTTGCAATCTTCTTAGACGATTTGCAATGGGCGGATAGCGCCTCATTACAACTGATTGAACTGATAATGACGGCCCCAGAGAGTCAATGCTTATTTTTAATCGGCGCATATCGGGATAACGAAGTCAGCGCTACCCATCCCCTAATGCTGACGGTAGAAGCCATTAAAAAAACTCAGGCAAGGGTTCTGGAAATTTCCCTCAAACCCTTAGCACTCTCTGATGTGACGCAATTACTCGCCGATACCCTGTATCAAAGGCCGCAACAAGTGCAACCCCTCGCTGAATTAGTTGAAAGCAAAACGGGTGGCAACCCATTTTTCCTCACCGAGTTTTTAAAGACTTTATATGGAGAAGGATGGCTGAGATTTGATTATAACGGCAGAATCTGGCAATGGAATATCCAGCAGATTCAAGGGCAACCCATCGCCGATAATGTAGTAGACTTGATGGCTGCCAAACTGCACAAGCTGCCCCCAGAAACCCAAACAATTTTAGAGTTAGCGGCTTGTATTGGCAACCAATTTGACTTGACAACTTTAGCGATCATTGCTGAAACGTCAGCCCGAGAAACTGCTCTCACCTTAAAGCCTGCCCTGAACGAGGGGTTTATCTTACCGTTGAGTGACGATTATAACTTACGGTTCGCTCATTTTTGACCCTACTCCCTGAGATAGGAAACCATAAGTGAAGGCTCACCACAAGTGGCAGGG
>NZ_JAMXFD010000015.1 GCF_025370875.1 Laspinema palackyanum D2c | reverse complement strand
ACAAGTTAAATGGCGATTTTCTACAGAAGACGCTCGAATTAAATTGCATCACCTTTACCCACAATTTTAGCCTAGACGCGCTACTACAATTGCTTTACTAATAACAGTGATTTTGTCAAGAAACCCGGTTTCTAACCCATATTGAGACGCGCTATACATTAAATAAGACCCAAAAAATTACTCGGAGATTCCAAAGGTAAGGCTTATGACTCGGTTTTTTAAATTTGAAGCAGATTTCGTCGAATCTCTCCATTGCATTCCCATGCAAGTTAGATTGAAATTAGATACTTGTGGCATTAAACTCAAACTGAATCACTGGAATCAGTTTAACAAACAGGACCGAGAATCTCTGATCCAGAACCCTTGTCAGAGTCCCGAAGAAATTACCCAGTATCGGGAATTTTTGCAAGCTTTGGTTTTAGAACGGACTGGAGAATCGGCCAAAGATTTAGCGGTAGAGGAGAACCCCCCTTGGATGAATGAGGCAGAAATACCCGACGGGGTGCAAAATAAAGCCCAGCAGTTTGAAATGACTTTAACGTTAGAACAATGGGCTAAATTAGAGCCGATCGAGCGGTTTGCTTTAATTAAATTAAGTCGGTCCAGTCATGAAAATGCTAACTTTTTACCGGCTTTAAAAGAATTGAACCTGGTTTAAAGACCATAAAAATGGGTTCAGAGCAATCACTGGGTAATCTTGCCCAGGGTCGGGTTGTTTTCTGTACTTGGCAGAACCCTTGCTCCCTTGTCCCTGGGGGAGTAAACTCATAACATTCATTCAGGTTGAGAAAATAGGATTGTGGGACTAGAAGAAAAGCGCGTCGAAGTCGCTGGCGTGGAATGGTATTATCTGGAGCAACAGCCTGCAAAAGAAACAGACAAACCCCCGGTGGTCTTGCTGCATGGGTTGCCCTCCCTCAGCTTTTGCTGGACGGAAGTCATGCCCGGACTCGCACAGGAGGGATTCCGTTCAGTCGCCCCGGACTGGATTGGGTTTGGGTTATCGGGGAAACCGGAAAAGAGCAAATTTGCCTATACTCCCGATGCCTTTGTTGCTGCCCTCGATAATTTTCTGACCACTCTGGAGATTGATCTCTGCTATCTAGTTGTCCAAGGATTTTTAGGGTCTGTGGGGTTACAATTTGCCCTGAGACATCCGGATAAAGTCCTGCGGTTAGCGGTGCTCAACGCCCCGGTAACACCGGATTCCCAACTGCCTTGGAAGATGCAGCAACTGGGGTTGCCGTTGATGGGGGAAATGATGACCCAGGACCCCTTGCTGGTCGATCGCACCCTGGAAGCAGGCAGCAAATATACCATTTCTGACGCAGACTTGGATATCTACCGTCGCCCGTTTCTGAAAAGTTCTGCCGCAGGGCGATCGCTGATGTGGACGATCCGCAATCTCAAACTGAAGCAGGCAATGGCAGAAATTGCCGAAGGGTTTCCCCGGTGGGACAAACCCACTCTCATTTTGTGGGGGGTCGAGGATCCGTGGTTGCCCTTAACTCAAGGAGAAAGCTTCGCCGGTTGCATGAATAATGCCGAATTGGTGAAATTGGCAGAAGCGGGACATTATCCCCAAGAACATTGGTCCGAAGAAGTCACCCAGGCCCTGATTCCCTTTTTTCGGCGTCGGGAAGTTTAACCGGGGATATGGACTTTGGGGCGATCGCACAGGGTTCAGAGAATCATCACCCCTCGATCGCCGTACCCAATCTTGATATATTTTGGTGAAGATCATTTTAGTGCAAGGCAAAAAACTGGCTATGAGACGTTATCGTTCAATTCTCGCTTCTATTTTGGCTTTGGTGATGGTGTGTTTGGTGAGCTGCGGTTCGCCGCAAGCGGCCAAACCCCCCGCCTACTCGCCCACTCAGTTAGAAATCGTCAAGCAGTATGAAGGAAATGTGCTGAAACTGCGCGATCGCATGGATGAACTCGAACAGTTCATCGTCAATCGGGATTGGGTGAATGTAGGGACATTTATTCACGGGCCTCTGGGTGACTTGCGTCGCGATATGGGCTACGTTTCCCGCAATCTCAGTGGCAAAACCAAAAAAACCGCGAGTCAAACGGCTCAAGATTTATTCGTCCATTTCGAGACGATCGATGCGGCAGCGGATGCAGGCAACTATTCTCTGGCCGTGCAGAACTACGCAGAAGCGATTAAAGATTTTGATGCCTTCTTGAATCTGATTCCCAACGGATAAATTGACTGCGGTTAAATTATGAACGATAGGGTGAGAATGGGAAATTTTGCCATTTTTCACCCTATCTTGATTTGTTATTTTGATCCCCTTTTTCTGAAGCCAGGGGAGAGGTTGAGAGTTAAAATATGGCCCGGGTTGCGATCATTGGATGCGGTGTTGTAGGGGCGGCGATCGCCTATGAACTGAGCTTAGTCCCAAATTTAGAGATTACCGTAATTGACTGCTATGAACCGGCCCAAGGTTCGACACAAGCGGCTTTAGGAGTGCTGATGGGAATTATCAGCCATAAAGTCAAAGGCCGATTGTGGCGGTTACGGGAACAAAGTATTTTGCGCTATCACAGCCTGATTCCCGAATTAGAGGCAATTGCGCCGATTTCCTTTAACCGGCAAGGGATTCTCATGCTCTGTTTTCCAGGGGAAGATATGGCACAATGGGAGAAACTGGCAGCCACTCGTAGGACTCAAGGCTGGCAACTCGACCTTTTAGAACCCCGGGAAGTGAGGGAACGCTATCCGCAATTGGGAAATGTGGAAATTGTGGGGGCGGTTCATTCTCCCCAAGATGGACAGGTTGATCCGGTTGTCTTGACTCGCGCTTTAGTCACAAGGGCCCAAGGGAACGGGGTGAGGTTTAGATTTGGGGAGAGGGTTGAACGGATTAATTATCTGGAAACGGAGTCTGGGAAACGGTGCGATCGCCTAGAAACAACTCAGGGCAATCTTGAGGTAGATTGGCTGGTGATGGCGGCAGGATTAGGTTCCACGCCGCTGACTGCTGAACTAGAGTCGCCGGTAGAGATTCGCCCGGTTCTGGGACAAGCGGTACAACTGCGTTTGCCGAATCCGATGGGAAATGGCGAGATCCAACCTGTGATTACGGGGGATGATGTTCATATTGTCCCGAGTCAAGGCGGTGATTACCCCGTTACGGATTATTGGGTGGGGGCCACGGTAGAATTTACCCGGGAAGGCGACCCGATGGAGGGAGATCCAGCTTTGCTTAAGCAAGTGGTGGAACGGGCGATCGCATTTTGTCCCGATTTAGCCCTTGGGGAGATTGTGAGAACTTGGTCCGGATTGCGCCCCCGTCCGGAAGGGCAACCCGCGCCCATTATCGGTCCCTTAGCGGGATTTGAGAATGTGTTATTGGCTACTGGACATTATCGTAACGGTGTGCTTCTCGCCCCTGCCACAGCATTGGAAATTCGACAGGCGATCGCCGGGAGTTGACCTTTGAATTCAGCGGGATTGATGGGGAGTTACCCCGCCATCAATCCCTGGCGATGCTTTCGCACATTTTCAAATTCTCGGGCTTTTTTTTGGATTTGAATTTGGGGACCGGAACGCGCTAGGCGCAGGATCATCCCATCAATCAGGGGGGATTGGATAATGGGACTATCGTTCACATAAGTACCATTAGTCCCTAAGTTGACAATTTTCCAGTTGCAGCCAATCCGATGTAGTTCGACATGGTGGCGGGAGACCACTGCACTATAGAGAACGACGTGATTATCCGGCGATCGCCCAATCCGAATCACGTCTTCGTCCTGAAAGTCCCAGCTTTGGGAGGGGGCGGTTTGCGTAGGATGCACCAAGTTCAGAGTAATCACAATCTACTCCGGATTATTCATAAAAATATCATTCTCAAAAATTTAGGACTCATCGCGATTTGAAATGTTCCTTACAAAGGGGAAGTTTTTGTCAGATTTTCGTTTAATTTAGGGGGTAAAATTTTATCCTCTTTTATCCTAATTTGGAGAAGGTTTTGGCGCTTCAGTAAATTTCCCTAATCTTTTACATAAATTCCGGCAGACTGGATTAAATTTTATCGAAAGAATAAAAAAAGCCTTGCCCTGTATGGTTGATGATTCTCTAAGTGGGCCTGCGTAGAATCACGGGTGGATCTTCCCCTTTAACTGGATTTACCCCTTTAAAACTTGATGAAAAGGGTGGTTTGGTTCAGCAAAAACTAAATTAGAGAGTGAGGTATCTCACCCCCCAATCCCATCACCCATTTTTACAGTTATAAATCTTAATCATTTTTTAACCGAGGAAATTTATTGTAAGGTCACTTAAATGTTGTCCCTCCCGAGGCAATTCAGGCGATCGCCCCGATTGCACCCCAAAAGCCCCTGGACCCTCTCTCCATAAGCCGAAATACTCAAAAACCCGGTGAGGAGGGACGAAGGCAGTTGTCGTCCTCTTTTAAATCCGGGGAAAACAGCGGGGGCGATCGGCAACTGAAAAGTTCTCTTTTTCATCTAAATAGAGAGGACTGACCTTCTTGAGGGGGATGTCACCCAAGATGAGCAGTTTCTATGATGAAAAAGACCTCTTGATCGAGGTAATGCGGAAGTTCTGAGCGATAAATGCTTATCTAATACATTGGGAGAGAAAGATGCTCAAACTAAGTTTATCTACCGGATCGATTCCGATGAAATTTACGCGATCGGCATCAAGATTAGCGATCGCCTGTGGGGAGGCGAGAATGCCCCGCCCTAACCGTTTGAGTTCCTGTTCTGACCCGAAACATCAAAACGGAGAATACCCAACGAAATCGGCGCAGGGAAGGACCGTTCCCGGTGAGATCGCCCTCGTCCTTTTGCTTTCCCTGACTGGAGTCATAGCGGGAAGATTTCCGGCAGTTGCCCAATCCAACCGCTTAGAAAACTATACAACCTTCGCCCAGTGGTGTGAGAATCGAGACACCCTGACCCCCGAACCCCAAAAAACCGTAGATGCTTTATTAGCAGAAGCTGGAACCCGCGAGTGCGATCGGGCCTCCTCCATTCTTTCCCGACGGCAAGTCCTCCCCTTTAGTAATCGCCAAATCTCCGACCTCAGACCTATTGCCTCCCTGACACAACTCACATTGCTCTACCTCAGTCGCAATCAAATCTCGGATATTAGCCCCCTTGCCTCCCTGACACAACTCACTTATCTTTATTTAAGTGACAATCAAATTTCCGATCTCCGCCCCCTTTCCTCCTTAACCCAATTGTTAACCCTAGATTTGTATGACAATCAGATTACAAACCTCACCCCCTTGCAGTCTTTAACCCAACTTGACACCCTATTTCTAGGACGGAATCAAATTTCCGACATCAATTCGTTAAGGTCATTACAGCAATTAAGGAGACTGTCTTTAGACTTTAATCAAATTGCCGATGGTACTCCCCTAACTTCCCTGACCAACCTATCGGAACTATTTCTGAGTAGCAATGCGTTCTCTAATCTCAGTCCCCTCAGTTCTCTCACCAATTTAAAGATTTTATTCTTAAGTGGAAATCAAATCTCTGATATCACTCCTTTGGAGACTTTAACCAACTTAACCACCCTGTTCCTGAGTGTCAATCAAATCTCGGATATTACCCCTCTATCTGCTCTGAATCGTTTAACCGAAGTTAACTTAAGCAGCAATGATATTTCCGACTTGACTCCCTTACAGCCTCTCCCTAATTTAACTCAAATAGAAGCGCGGAGGAATCCGATTCGTCAGAAAGTATGCCCGATTATTCCTGAGTCAGCTTGTCGATTTTAAAAACCCAATCCAGCAAAAGCCCCCCGGGAAAAGTCTGGCTATTAAAAGCAGAGACTCCAACTCAAATAACCAAGGTCCGTCCCCTATCATGTTTTAATTATCCTGAAGATTTTCCCAAAAAATAGGTGTTTACACGGACCACTTTAGTCAATCGGGTTAAATTTACTGAACTAACGCATATATTTTACAAAGGGGTCTGGGGATTGCCCTCCCTGGCCCCTTTAACATTTGGCGTAAGTTGGGGTTCGGGGATAGCACGGATTGTGGATTAAGATGCTTATCCTAGAGGGAGTGACCCGATTTTTCGATTAATTCCGCATCCCAAAAAACTAAATTTTTGATGATAAAATAGTGGAGAAAAACACCGAAGTTCGGTGGGAGTTAAGTTACTGATGTCCATCTACTTCGCAGAGAACTTAGAGCAGGGGGTGACAATGGCGAAGACTGATCCAGTCAAGCAAAACTCTGCTTTGCAGTTACAGAGCAGATTGCTGATTTATTCGGCCTTGGGAGCAATAGCGATTGGTGCGAGTGTGGCGATCGCCAGTATTATGCCCCTGTCGCAACGACTCAAACAAGCAGAGGAACGCAATTTGGAATTTGCGGCGCAAACTCGCACCCTGGCGATCGAAGAATTCCTCTTAAGAACTCAGGATATTGGCGGCCAGATTGCCAGTCGCACCCGGGCGCGGAATCAGTTAGCGGCGTTTAATCAAGGGCAAGTTCAACGAAATGAATTAGTGCGGGTTTCTACAGATATTTTAAACGATGCCCTCAATCAATCAGAGGAGATTGAAGGGATCATCCGCTTCGATGGAAATGGACAACCCGTGACTCAGATTGGATTAGCCATTCCCGAGGAATTTTGGCAAATCATGCCATCGGAAGGGAACCAATCGGTGTTTATAGGTCCAGTCGAGATCGCCGGAATTTCCTATTTAATTGTAGGAACGCTGATTAACAACGAGACTGCCCAAGTGCTCGGTAGAGATTTGGTGTTGTTCAAAGTCCCTCGATTAGAAAGAATCGTTCAAAATCATTCAGGGTTGGGAGAAACGGGGGAGATTATTTTAGGAAGGGTTACCGATGGAAGAGTCGAACTTTTTTTTGAACAGAGAAATAACGATAATCGCATCTCTAGGACGGTGGAAAATGCCATTGAAAGGTCGGTAGCGGGAGAAGCGGGATTAATGCAATCTGACAGTATGAGCACTATTCCCGAAGTGATTGCTTTTAATCCGATCGCCATCGCCGATTGGGGATTAGCGGTAAAAATGGATCGTCAGGAACTCTACCAACCTGTCCAGAAACAGATCCTCGATACGAGTATTGCCATTGCCATTCTGACGCTGTTGGGAACGGGAGGGATGGTGATATTGCTCCGTCCTCTGACCGATAAAGCGATCGTGCAAACCGATGAGTTGGAACAACAAATCCAGGAAAAATCAGCTTTATTACAGGCAAAAACTGCTGCATTGCAAACCGAACAACGTCAACGGGAGGCAGTCGAGGAGGCGTTACAGCAAATGAATGAATTAAAGGCATCTTCACGACAAGTTGCCGATGCCTGTGCGACGGCGAATTTTGGGGTTCAAGAAGCGCAAACGATCGCCACGGGAGGAAGGCAGTCGGTCGATCGCACCCTGGAGGGAATGACGACCCTCAAAGAGAATGTAGAAGCGATCGCCCTCCAAATTGACCATCTCCACGAAGGGGCGCGTCAGATTGGGACGATCGCCTCCCTAGTCGGGAGTTTGGCCGATCAAACCAATATGTTAGCCCTCAATGCCGCAGTGGAGGCAGTCCGCGCAGGCGATCGCGGAAAGGGTTTTTCCGTGATTGCTACAGAAATTCGCAAACTCGCTGATCGCTCTCGCCAAAGTGCCGATAAAATTAATACCTTATTAGGAGATATTCAAAGCTCAGTTGTTGCCACATCCAAGGCCACTCAAGAAGGAACAAAAACGGTGCAGGTCAATTTTGAAATCGTTCAAGAAACCGCCGTTTCCCTAGCCGGAGTGCTGAATGCGATCGACGGAGTGACCGCCAGTGCTCAGGAAATTTCCCTCGCCACCCACGAACAAGCCGTTGCCATTCAACAACTGGTGGCGGCGATCGATATGATTAAAACTTCAGATTGAGGAATGTTATCCCTCGGGGGTCACCCAAGGGGCGAGAGCTCCTTGGGATTAATCCATCCAAGTGAGGTCCGTTGTCGAAAACGGGGGGAAAGTCGTTTCATCCGCTGTCGTCGGACGAGAGATTCTCATCGGTAAATTTTTCGGGTTTGACGTGGGCTGTTTTTGTTGAATTTGTTGAAGTTGAGTCAAATCTTGCAAGGCTTTTTCATTCGCTGCCGCCAGTTGAATGGCAGATTTTTTCGTCTCTTCTAACTCACCACGAACTTTCGAGAGTTGCTCAATCTCTTTGGTGAGTTGTTGATTGACTTGTTTTTGTTTCTCCAACTCAGCAGTTAACTTTGTTTGGGCTGTTTTTTCCTGATCCGCGAGTTTTTTCGCAGCGGCTAATTCTGCCTCTAGTTGTTTCACTTGAGTTTTTTGGTCCTGCAATTGCTGCTGTAAATCCGCATTGAGGCGACCAAATTCTTCATTCCGCTGCTGGGCTTGATTGAGCTGACCCTCTAAATTTTGGATCAGACTACGATGTTGCTCTAATTCGGATTGAACTTCGGCCAGGGTGCGATCGAGAGCGCCATCTTTTTCGCGAGCTTCTTGTAACGCCGTCTGTAACTCAGTCACCGTTGCTTGTAACTCCGAACCCGGATTTTCTCCAGCCCCCTCAATCGGTTCACCTTGAGTATTTTCCGCGAATTCTACTTCAGAATCGCCTGTTTTGTGGGCTTCGTTTCTGATTAAATCAGCAATTTTTTTTCTAGGCATCAGTTTCTCCAATCACGCTGTAATTCATCAGCTACCCGACGATAATCCGCCTGAGCTTCTTTTGCATTTTTGCCACGCCATTGGGCGATCGCCACCCCATCGAGGGCCGCCCGTTCATGAGCTTTAAAGGTCCGAACGAACGCATGGCAGGTGGGGATTCCTTCTTCCATCAGCGTGTTTTGAGCCTCCAGAGCCTCCCCCAAGGACCGGGAATCCACCCGAGTCAGAACCACCCGATGCGCCACCGCCACGGGGACGATCGCCTCGCGCACGGTTTCAATCAGCGCCGCTAAATCCATCGGCGCAGGGGGAGTCGGCAGGAGGACGTAATCCGCTGCATTCGCCACCGCCGCTAACGCCTGCGATCGCAATGCCGGAGGAGTATCCACCACAATTAAATCGTAACCTTGAACCTGGCGTAATTGACTCAAGAGACTCGGATCCGTCTCCTGCGCCAGATCGAAAGCAAAGCCTTTTTTGCTACGCTGAACCCACCACGTCGCCGAAGCTTGAGGGTCGGCATCCACGAGGAGGATGCGCTGGTGCTCGGCAAACGTAGCAGCGAGATTGACTGAAGTCGTGGTTTTTCCCACACCCCCCTTGCCATTAATAATTGCAAGGATTCGGGTGGCGGGAAGGTCGGGGGTTGCAGATGACGGTTTTGGCAAAACGACGATTCCTCAACAGCGCAAAGAGGCGATCGTTTTTACTATACCCCTTGACGCGCCCCAAATTCATGACAGTTTGTAACAGACTGGAGGCCCTGTCCCTCAAAATCCGATGGTCCCACCCACAGTTCCTCCCCAGTCCCTCCCCATAAATGGGCAATCCATAGAATAATATTCCCAACCCCCAACTCTCCCCCAACCCCCCATTCTCCCCAATCAACCCACGACAAATGACCAAACTCTAACCATGCGATCGCAACCCAACTCACCCCCCAACTCACCCCCCCTCGGCGCTCAACGGGATTGGATTTGGCGCGGATATCAAATCCGTTACACCTATATCCGATCGCCTCAAGCTAAAGCAAATGCCATCCCCTTAATTTTTCTTCATGGATTTGGTTCTTCCTTGGGACAATGGCGGTTCAATTTAAGACCGATTAGCGAATATCATACAATTTATGCCCTAGATTTTTTAGGTTTTGGTGCTTCCGAAAAAGCCTCGGCCAATTATCGCGTCAGTTTATGGGCGGAATTAGTCTATGATTTTTGGCGGAGTTTCATTGCGAAACCTGCTGTCGTCGTCGGCCATTCCCTGGGAGCATTAATTGCCTTAAACACCGTCGCCACCTATCCCCAAATGGCCCAAGGATTAGTCATGCTGACCCTACCGGACCCGCAACCGAGACAACCCCCCGCTTGGGCGAGAGCGATCGAGCAATTTTTCTCATCCCCCCTGTTATTATGGCCTCTATTTAAAATCGTCCGCCAGCCGGGTTTATTGCGGGTTGTTCTGAGAAAAATCTATCAAAATCCTGAATTAGTCGATGATGAATTAGTCGAACTCTTTGCCAAACCTGCACGGGATCAAAGAGCATTACAAGTCTTTTATCGCCTCTCCCTCACCCGCAGCGATCCGGAATATAGTCCAATTCTCAAAGATGTGTTACCCGGATTAACCCTCCCTATTTTATTACTCTGGGGAGAAGCGGACCGGATTGTTCCCTTTAGGAGTGCGAGGCAATTGGCTAACTTAAATTCTCACATTCAATTGGTAACAATTCCGGATGCCGGTCATGTGGTTTATGATGAAAATCCAGAGTTTGTCAATCAAGCGATCGTGGAGTGGGTAGAACGAGCAATTGAATAGGGGTGAGTAGGAATAGACCTCTTGCTTTCATGTGCTAATCCTTACCCTCACCCCGCGATCGAACCCTAATCGACTTTTTACAATTGTGCCAAAGGTTTAATCATTCAACTAGGAGGGAGTCAGCAATATCCGCCGTATTCCTGCTAAAACTTTAGGGTTCTAAAAAAAAGCAGCGCTTAAATTGTAATCCTCTTGACTCTGCTATAATCAGGGCTGACTTTCAACCCAGGAGGGCCTAGTGGGACGAGGAAGACCGGGGGGAAACCCAGACTTTGGTAAATCACTCAGATTTCGGACTGAGCGCAACGAGCCTCTGAGTGCGCTGATCACCATTCGCGTGTCCGAACGCTTTCGCGATCGCATTAAACAAGACCCAAATTGGGCCGAAAAAGCCCGTCAAGTCCTAGCTGAAGCCTTCGAGATTGACTACGAACCGTTCCCCAAACCTTCAGAACAGTCTGACGTTTAGAACTCTGACATGGGTTCTCTCCCTGAATCTTCACTGATTCTAAACTTAGAGATTGCCAAGATTTATTAACCCAAAAGCCGGGAATTTATAAACCAAAAAGACAGAAAAATAGTTTTTGTCGCTATCGTAAAGATTCGGGCATTTCATAAATCAGGTTCGCTGTGCCTACCTTAAAATAGCCTCCATTTTCCCATAAAAATAAATTGTCGAGAAAACTCCGATTATTCCCCGAACCTAAAAGAGGCCATAACCTCCACATTTCTAAGAGGTAATCCAGAACAAATCGACCAACTCTTATAAAAATATTTCTCTCCTCTACCTTAATATAATTCCCCAATAGTGGGGGCGGAAATGAAGGAAGGAGTAGGGTCAAGTTTGGATTCAAAAGTCATCATAATGGACAGGCGTTCTCCGGCACTTTCGGGAATCTCAGGAATCTCGTAGGAAGAGTCTTTGTCAATTAACAAGCAGAGGGCAGAATTGGGTTTTGCTGCGTAAACAATTTGGGGGGTTTCGGGAGAATTGGGAGAGCAAACTCGTAAATCCCAAGGACGTTCTGGGGTATTATCAGGCACTTGCAAGACCCAATGAAGTTGAACCCTGAGTTTGCCGTCACTGGGGGGATTTTCACCGGGGAAAAGGCGATCGCCAGGACGAAGGCGACTACCGATTAATTCTCGACGACCTGTTACCGGAATTCCGGTGAGTTCGGCGACCTTTCTTTTCAAGTTGGGATTTTGAAGTTGCCACACCATTTGTTTAACAATGGAGGGACAAGTCCGGGATTGACTCCAGGGGACAAGATTGCAGATATCGTGACTAGAACCTTCCCTAATTTGTCGAGTCCAAGGGGCATCATTCAAGGCCAAAGTAAGGGCGGCTAATTCTTCAGAGGGGAGGATAGAAATTAATTGGAAAGACGGAGTTTTTGGGGTTAAAGGAAAGGTGATTTCGGGATAAAAATCGCTTAACCAGGGAGGGGAGGTTCGGAGGATTGGACCGGGATGGTTGAGGGGATTAACTGGGATGGGGGGTTGGGAAATTCGGGGATAGGGTTGACCCGAAATTGGTCTAAAAGTTTTCAGAGAAAGGTCCGAATGCCAGACAAACCACTGGAGGTGATCCGGGAGAGTTTGAGTGACTTCAGAGGGGGATAATATCACTAATGAATCGCAGTGTTCAGTCACAATAATCAGTTCTCCCGGTTGCAAAGGTTGTTCGGAAATGAGCAGGGGACGATCGCCCGATTGTCTCAGGGGACGATAAACTTGGACCAAGGGAGGATGGAGTGGGTTGTCTTGAGGCGGCATCCAGACTCCCCAGGCAATCATTGGGGTAGAATCAGAGGATTGATTGAGGGTTAAACCCCAATGTTTTAAGAGTTGAGAAGTGGTCCTAGCCGTGCGGGGTCCGAGAAGGAAAAAGTGGTTAAATGGGGGTCCGGGTTCGCTAGATTTAATTGCTGTGGCACTGAAGAGTTGACGGAGGCGATCGAGTTCCGAATCTAAGCGATCGCCGGGATAAATATAAAGGGGTTGGCGGATAATCATCATGGAACATTTAACGGGTAATTGGCAGTTTTCAGAAAGTAATTGGGTGACAAATATAACCCTCTTTTAGACATTAAATAGCCAGGATAATTACTCTGATTATTCACCCATTTATAAGTTTGTAGTTTAATAATTTAAGATGTGAGTAATGGCTTGCTCAAATTCGTCGCACTCATTGACCAATCTTAAAACCACCCGCTCAAAGTAATTGGCATTGATGAGACTTATTTCCGCATTGTGCATAATTGAAAACACTTTTTGGCCGCTAATTTCTTCAATGCACCAAAATCCCAGCTTATACGAAGCATTTTTAACGAGCAAGTAGGTAGAAAATACCCCGGGGATTTCAGAATCGCTGTTAAATTTCAAGCCGCTAGGCACAGAAAATTCTAGGGTATTTTCATAGCGGATAATAAACAGAGTTTGCGTATTTCCCGAGGAAGCATTGAATCGCAAAATTGCTCGGCGATCGTTAATGTCATTAATCCGCCATTTGAGTTGGGTACAATAGTTTTGAATCGTCGAGCGGAAGTTGGTCCCAGAAAAAAGGTCAAGATTGATAGCCATACGGTCATTGAGAAAGAAGTTAAGTCAAGATGGGTAGAGAATGGATTAACCCTCTAAATTAGGAGTTGAACCCAACTTAATCCATTGATTGAATGTTTCAGATGCTTCTACCCTCCCTAAAACTTTGAACCCTTCAATTTTTCCTAAATTCGTGAATTTAGGGGTTCATTTTAGTCGGAATTGAGACCGAAACAGTCTGATGTGACTATTGTATCCAGCTAATTTTAAAAGGGTCTAAATTTGAAGCCAACTTGAGACCAAGTTAACGCCAATTTGACCAAGGGGGTCAGGGATGCAACCCCGGTTGTCGGTCAATGAAGAGGGGATTTTGGAGGGCGTCTGAGCTAAGGATTGCGGGGGAAAAGAGCTATTCAATCTTTCCTTACTATGGCTAATTCCAGCAGTTGCTCCAGTCCAGGATTCCTACATCAAGGAAAAATTACCCGTTCGCCTCTTTCCAAAATCCCCAAAATGAGTGAAAATAGTAGAATAGCCTAATTCGATGAAAAGGGAGCAGCGCTTAAGGCCAATTTAACCCCCATTTGCCACTTCCCTCGAACTTCAAGACTCAACATCATTGTTAAGAAGATGTAGAACTCCCATGTATCAACCCCATCCGCAGGAAAGAAATCATCGTTTTGTTCCCCTGAATTCGGAACACCGAAGACGGTTACAGGATAAATTCCTGAAAGACTATGACAAGAAAATCAATGACATTTTACAGGATTGGCGCAGAGACTCGGCGAATTTGGGAGAAGTGCCAACGGAAGCGCAGGTCAAACGAATTTTGGAGGATAGCGCTTCCCCTGGCGAGTATTGGTTGATTGATGGATTATGTCGCCTGTTGCTGAATCGTCCCTATCGCGACTATAGTCATCAAAATGTTCCGCGAGAATTTAAACAAAAAATCACCCAAAAATTAGAGAATTTCAAGCAGGGTCGAGGCATTGCTTGGGGGAAATTTAATAAAGTTTGGATTGAAACTTTGAATGATTTATATCCCCCCAGTTCAGAAACTATTAGAAAGTTTCTCAACCCCGATTCTGAGACCTGCGAACATTGGGTTGTGAACGGGTTATCTCAGATTTTTCTGGACTGTTTATATGATGAATGGATCCAACGGCGTCTTGAAGCAAGGGATATCAATCCGGTCTTAAAAAAAGCGCCTGAGCAAAAAATGCCTCCGTTAGGGAATTGGGAAGAGGAAGCGCCGGAACTGTCTAATTTCTATGGACGGGAAGAAGAAGTGGCGACTTTGACCCAGTGGATTGTGCACGATCGCGCTCGATTAGTGGTGTTACTCGGATTGGGTGGAATGGGTAAAACCTATTTATCAATCCGCTGCGCTCAAGCAATTCAAAATGATTTTGACCAAGTAAAATGGATTTCCCTGCGCCATGCTCCCCCCCTCCTCGAACTCCTAAAAAATGTCATCCCATCTCTATCCCCTCAATTTTCCCTTGATGTGCCCGAAACCTCAAAAGAGGCGATTAATCGGCTGATGGATAGTTTGCGATCGCAACGATGTTTACTAATTTTTGATGAATGGGAACCCCTGTTAGCCAGTGGGGAATTAGCCGGACAATATCGAGAAGGATATGAGGATTATGGAGAATTAATTCGCCAAATTAGTCGGGAAAATCATCAAAGTTGTTTGCTGGTGACCAGTCGTGAGCCGTCTCAGTCCATGCCTTACTTAGAACAAGAACATTTGACGACTCATCTGTTCCCAGTTCAAGGATTAGAACCGGCAGCAGCTCGCCATATTTTACAAGACAACCAACTCAAAGATCCCGAAGATTGGCACAAATTAATTGAACTTTATCGGGCCAATCCTTTGGCTTTAATGACAATTTGTCCAATTATAAACGATTATTTTACGGGAAAAGTTTCTAGTTTTATCCAAAAAAATACCGTAGTAGTCGATGATGCTTTGCAGGAGGTATTGAAACAACATTGGGAAACCGTATCTGAGGGAGAACAACAAATCATGTACGGGTTAGCCATCGCCAGAAAACCCCTTTCCCTGTCTGCCTTAAAATCTCAGATATTATCAGCCTTTTCCGAATCGGAATTGCTCCAAATTATCAAGTCCCTGAGTCGGCGATCGCTCCTGGAAATCAGCACAGTGGAGGATGAAGCGCACTTTACCCTCCAACCGGCGGTGATGAAATATATCACGAAAGACTTAATCACCCTTGTTTGCCAGGAAATCACCACAGGAATCCGCACTCAAAACCTAGAAATATGTGACCGACTCCGCACCCATCAAATGGTAATTCCTGATAGTCTGAATCCCGAAATAAACTCCCTGCAAGTCCGACTGATTCTCACCCCCATTAAAGAGAAACTGGTGATGAAATTGAGAAGCGATCGCCGGTTAGGGGTTTATCTGAACCAGATGCTCACCCTACTTGCCGAAAAATCCGCATTAGAAGTGGGATATGCCGCCGAGAATATTCAGAATTTGCTCAATCTCTTGCCTAAATACCCGGGTTAAAGTATGATAAAATTAACCGATTTTAACTCCATCAAATACTGAAAGCCAAGGGGGTGTGAATCATGACCGATCACCACGAATTAACCGATTCCCTAGAGTGGGTAAGTTACTGCATTAATCCCCAATGCCAACAGCGACAAAACCCCGAAACTGAGCAAGTTTGTCAAAGCTGTGGTACCCCATTGTTTGTGGGCGATCGCTATCGCCTCATCTCTCCCTTAAGACCCCTGAATCAACCCACCGCCACTGAACTATTTGAAGTCGAGGATTGGGGGGATAACGCTCAAGGGAGCAACCCCCTGAAAGTTTTAAAAGTCCTCAAACCCACCGATAACCGGGCATTAATTCGCCTGTTTGAGCAAGAAGCGCGGGTGTTAACCGCCCTCAAACATCCCCAAATTCCCACCGTTGACCCCTATAGTCCCTTTCTGGTTACCTTAAAGTCAGGTACTATTCTCCGCTGTTTAATCCAGGAGAAAATTGACGGAATAAATTTAGAGCAGTGGGTCACCGAACATGGCCCAGTTTCTACCCATCAGGCTTTAGAGAGTTTACGTCAATTAGCCGAACTTTTAAAATTTGTTCATAGTAAAGGCTTTTTTCATCGAGATATTAAGCCCGCCAATATTATGCGCCGCCCCCATGGGGAACTGGTCTTAATTGACTTTGGAACCGCCCGGAAAGTCAGCGCCAGTTTAGTAGAAAAACGAGAGCATCAAACCGTCACCCGGGTGATTTCCGAAGGATATACCGCCCCAGAGCAACGACAAGGAAAAGCCCTTCCTAAATCGGATTTATTTGCATTAGGACGGACGATGGTTTATTTACTAACCGGCTGTTCACCCCTAGAATTTGAGGACCCAGAAACGGGAGAATTAGTCGGCTGGCAAGCAGATTGTCCGGATTTGAATCCAGCTTTAGCATCGGCGATTAATCAGTTAATTCACCCCATTTCTTCTGCGCGCACTCGCAATCCTGAAATCCTGTTAAATCAGTTAGATGAGATTCAATTGGGGGGAGATTTTCATGCGCCGCAGGTTTCGATTTGGGCAACCCCTACCTTCTCCAATAATACGATCCGTGGAAATCCGCTGCTCACTCAAATTGAGCGCCTCATTCGTTCTCGCCTAACAGCTAAAATTGCTGTCATCTTATTCCTGCTGGCTGGAATCAGGGGACTGTTGCAATTCCTGTCACCGGAACTCGCCGCGAAAATGAATGTGATCGGCACTCAGCAGTATAACACTCAAGCATTTAACCAAGCTGGACTGTACTATCGGGCTTCTCTCATGTTTGATCCTAACTTTGCCAGTGCTCAGTATGGACTAGCCGCTACTTGTGAGAAGCAGGGTAACCTAGATTGCGCGATCGCCCATTACGAGAAAGCCCAATCCTCTCCCCTAGACCGCCCCGCCTCGGCTGCCATGAATAACCAGGGTCGATTGTATATTTTAAACCAAGATTATGAGCAAGCCATTGGACTCCTGTTAGCCGCTTTACCTCGCAGTACAGAAAATATAATACAATCGGCTGTCCATAAGAATTTAGGCTGGGCTTATCTGGAAACACAGGACTATTCTCTAGCGCAAACTAACTTAGAAAGAGCCATAGAACTTAATCCAGAACACCCCGATGCTTATTGCCTCTTAGCGCGGTTATTCTTGGAGCAGGGAAATGCCGTCGCGGCAGAAAATGCCGGAGAAAATTGTCGTTTGCGCTCTCAACCGAACAATCCTAAACCCGAAATCGAAACCTGGATTTCAAAAACTTCAAGGACATCGGCTGTTAATCAATAGAGCAAAAAACTGGGTTTCTGAGCTCAATCTCAGTCCTGGAGCTAAGGAACCCAGTTTCTCTGGCCTCTATTTCATAGGGTCCTGGGTTAGGGAGTCATTCCGTTCCGGACGAAATTCGGGTCAGGTTGAGGGTCGCAATTGGTTTGGCGCTGCTCCATCTCCATGATTCCCCCTCCATCAAAAGAGTTGGCGATGGATTGGATGTGGTTCCCAATCGTGCTAAAATTAGAAGCCGTCATAATCAGGGTGGTAATTGCAATATTCACGAGGATTTCTAATTTGCTAGGCATGATGTCAACTCCTGCTGTCTTCACTTTGACTTCTTTTGAATTGCCTTTAAGCTAACCCAAAGCACAGGAGGCTCGCCGCTAACAGATAGCTAATCTAGCGTTATCAATATATTGTTTATATGCTTGGCAAGCATCAGCTAGATAAAGTCATGTCCTCTGCCTGGTTTTGCCTAGGGTAATCAGTATATTGAAGAAAAACAACTAACAGGCGTTAGCAATCAATTATTTCTGTGATTGTAGTTTTTTTGAATGTGGAAAATTTATGGATATCAAACAAATTGCCAGTAAAGCTGCCAAAGAATGGGACTTGGAAAAGCTGTCGCAAGATTTAAGAGATGCTAAAACATTTTTTTGGAACTTTGATAAGCCCAAATTTCTAACCTCAAAAGAGCTAGAAAAATTATATGGATTACTTTATTATTATTCCCCAGTTCAACTGTCGAAGCTCGTTGATGTTACTGAGGGGAGTCTGCGCGTTACCCTAACACGAACGGTTTATCGATACATCGAAACTCTGGTTCAGCAAAAAACGGGGAAAGAAATCTCAATCACTTGGGAAATAATTCCCCGAGTGTTGGAAGATTTAGGATATAAACGCAACTTTCCGCCGCCGCCTACAGAGAAATGGGTGAAATGGAGACTATCCATTGACCTACCGGAAATTACACCAGAACAGCTAGAAAAGATTCAAAACCTCCTTCAAGAAATTCCCGGGAATGCTTCAATGACATTCGATAAAATTGAAAAAGGCAGCATCCGGTTAGTGTTTAATGGCTATTTAGCCGGATTTGAACGAGTTCGGGAACTGTTTGAAACGGGAGAACTCTCGGAACAGTTAGGAGTAACGGTTTTAGACGTAGAGTTAGAACCTGTGAGCGCACAACCGGACCCGGTTAATTTGAGTGCGTGGCTGGAAAATCAGTTG
Organism: Laspinema palackyanum D2c; assembly: GCF_025370875.1. Lineage (NCBI taxonomy): Bacteria > Bacillati > Cyanobacteriota > Cyanophyceae > Oscillatoriales > Laspinemataceae > Laspinema > Laspinema palackyanum. The sequence continues at coordinate 122,630 of NZ_JAMXFD010000015.1, read as the reverse complement.
AATCAAGCGATTGATGCGGGATGGCAGACGATTGATGAACTGTTTGGAATGCGATCGCCTGCGTTTCGTTCGGATTTAGCGAGTTACGCTAAAGATATCGAACCGGGACCGGATTTGCCGCCGATTCAACAGGGAAAATCGCTTGTTTTGGGAACGGCGTCTTTAGCACTATTGGTGAAGCTTTCCCAGGAAACTGAGGAGGAAATTGAGATTTTAGTGCGGGTTTTTCCGATTCAAGAGTCAACGGATTTGCCAGAAGAACTCAAATTGATGGTTTTGGATGAGCAGGGAGATATTTTGGAGGAAGTAACCGCAGGACGGGGTAACAACTGCATTGAACAACCTTTGAGTGGGGAACCGGGGGAAGGGTTTGTGATTAAGCTTGAATTGGGAGAATTGAGTGCAACAGAAAGTTTTATTATTTAGAGTTTTCTGAATTTAATTTCAAGTGGGGGGAGAAAAAGCAATGGTAAATTCAATCCGATTTAGATTTGAATCAGGCAGCTTTGAAACGGGCTTTACGGTTCGGATTGCTTTCTCGCAGGAAACGGTAATCCTTGTTAATCTTCCCCCCAATCCAGGACTTCCAGGGATTTATCGGACTTGGGAGAGTTTATATTTAAAAAAGGCCGATCGCCTTCTGTTGGCGCAGAGTTATCAAGCACTCATCCGTTGCTTTCAGGACTGGTTAAAGGGTGGCGGTGATGTTCAAAAATTGCGGGAAACCATACTGCTAGAATTAACCGATCGCCCGCCAGAAATTCGTCTGTTGATTCAATCTGGCGATCGCCTGCTTCGACAACTGCCTTGGCAGGAGTGGGATATCTTTCGCGAGCACTATCCCCAGGCAGAATTTGCCCTCACTTTAACCGAGTATAGTCCCCTGCCGGATTTTGATGATACGCCGGTTAGAAGTCGGGTGAGGATTTTAGCTGTGGTAGGCGATCGCCCTCTCTCAGAAACTTTGTCTACCCTCGGATCTCTCAAATCCTTACCCGATGCGGAACATCTGATTTTAAAATCCTCTCAACCCCAGCAACTATATCTCCAACTCCAGGATGCAACGGGTTGGGATATATTGTTTATTGGGAATCATAACTTGATTCAAAACTTGAATATTCCGGAGTTCAAAAAATCTTTAGAAATTGCCTGTGATCGCGGGTTGAAACTCGCGATTTGCAATGATGGATTAGATTTAGCGGAATTGCTGGCAAACTTACTCAATCCCCCGATTCTCGTAATTTTCAGACAGGCAGTTTTGGAACAGGTATCCGTTAGGTTTTTGCGGGCATTTTTAACCGCTTTTGCCAAAGGTAAATGCTTATATCCAGCGGTGCGAGAGGGTCGAGAAAGTTTAGAATTTTTTGACAAACAATTTCCTGGGATTATGGGATTACCAATCCTCTGTCACCATCCCCTCAAACCCTCCCTAAATTGGCGAGGAATCCTGGGAAAACCGCCGATTGATACGCCTCAAACCCTCCATGAATATCACATCCGGAAAACGGTACTCCAAAAAGTTAAAGAATACTGGATTCAAGGAGTTTTAGAAAACTCTTTGCAACGGCAACTTTTCCTGAACCTGGGACTAGAACAGTATCCCCTTGTGAAATCGCTGGAAATACCCCTGGAAAACTCAGACCAAACGGAGCTAATTCTCCCGAAAAATACTCGACTGATTCAGTATTTTGACCGCCTCAAAACCCCGAAAACTCTGCTGATTTTGGGAGAACCGGGTTCTGGAAAAACCGTGAGGTTGTTGGAATTAGCTCGGGATGCGATCGCCCGAGGAGAAAGAGACTATACTCAACCGATTCCCCTGGTGTTCACTCTGTCCTCATGGGGACTGAAAATGCTGCCAATTCAGGACTGGATTATAGAGGAAGGAACGGCCAATTATGAAGTCTCCCCCAGTTGGCTCAAATCTAGCCTTGACAAAGGGCGCTTTTTATTACTACTGGATGGTTTAGATGAAGTCAAATCAGAGATGCGAAAGGTCTGTTTAACCGCTTTAAATGCCTTTATCAAGCAATATCCACTGACAGAAATTGTTCTCACCAGTCGCCGAGAAGATTATGAGGCAATTCAGTTTCAATTAAATTTTAAAGCAGGAATTTATTTACAGCCTTTAAGTTTAGAGCAAATCTCTGAATATCTAGCTTATTTAAGGGAGGGACAGGGGATAGATATTGCAGCATTCCAATCCGATCCTCTGTTAGTAGAATTGGCAAAAAGCCCCTTGATGTTGAATATTATCGGTGTGGTTTATCAGGGAAATTATGCTGAGAATGGGGCAAAATCAGGCTCTTTAGAAGCTCGTCGTCGCTGGTTATTTGATGCGTATATTAACCAGATGTGGTATCGTCACTTCCCGGAGAAAGGACCGTATCATAAAGAAGCAATGATGCACTGGTTGAGTTGGTTGGCACAGTTGATGCACCAGGAATCCCAAACCCTATTTTTTCTGGACCGCTTGCAACCCAAATGGTTAGAGTCTCGCCTTCAAAAACAGATTCCCTGGGGGGTAGGACTCCTATTTGGACTGATTGGCGGGACGATTGTTGGGATGCTTCTCTGGTTGACGGTGGGTTTTTTCTTTGAGCCATTTTGGGGAATGCTGATTAGTTTAATCTTTGTGGTAATTTTTGGGTTACCCTTTGGAATTTGGGCGACCCTGACGGTGGGACGAGAGAAAAAGATTCAACCTGTAGAAACTCTGAATTGGTCCTGGGATGCAGTCAAAAAAGCTTTAACCCTGGGGCTAGGTTTAGGGGTCATGACTTGGATGGTTTCTAGGATGATTGGGTTTGTAATTGTTGCGCCTTTAATTGTGCTGGTTTATGAACTGAAAGGGGGGGATTTGGACCGCAAACAATTTTCCAATCAAGGGATTTGGCAGTCTTTGAAAAATGCAGCAATTTTAGCGGCGATCGCAGCAGCAGTGTTGGGGCTCACCGCCGGATTGATGAGCGAACAAATCCTCACCCTGATTATTGGACCCGCATCTGCATCGGCGAGATTGGGGACAGATTGGATGCAGGAATTTACGGTTCGTGCTATCCTTTCAGGAATCCTCGTCGGATTATTTTATGGACTGAACCAAGCGGGGACTGCCTGCATTCAACATTTGACGATGCGGGTGTTATTGTATTGGAATGGGTTGATTCCTTGGAATTATACCCGTTTTCTTGATTATGCCAGAAAACTCATCTTTTTACAAAGAGTGGGAGGCGGTTATCTGTTTATTCATCGGCTTTTGTTAGAACATTTTACGACAAAATATAAACCCAAATTATAGTGTTTAAAAATTAATCATTACTATGACTAAAATCGCTATTTTTACAATAGGTAACGGAGATTTTAATACTGGCTTTTTGATGGGACTCGCCATTCGTGAAGAAGGAGGCAATCCTCTGTGCGAAGTCATAGGAAAGTTGCCTCTGTGCGAAGTCATAGGAAAGTTGCCTCAATCCAACGACATTTCTGATGCTTACCAAAGCTGGCAGTGCCATTTTAAAAAGAGAGAAATCGGCAATAGCAGAATTAAAGCTTCCCCAGCGATAGCCCAAAAGACTCTTACTCCAGCAGAAGAAAATATCAAGAATTGGAAAGAATCTAAGGAAAAGTTGCAACAAGCATTTAAACAGTGGCTCACCTCAGAATGCCGAGAATTTCAAAAGATACGGGAAACTTTTTTAAGGCATCTCCCCCATAAACCTGAAGAGATTCGGGTTTTTATTCAAACCAGTAACCTTTGGTTGAAAAAACTTCCTTGGAATGAATGGGATATTTTTGAAGGATATGCTCAGTTGGAAATTGCTTTAGTGCCGCCAGAATATAGTCGCATCAACTTGGCACCGGATGCGATCGCCCGTGAAAAAGTGAGAATTTTAGCCATTCTCAGTACAGCCAAAGATATTAATCCAGAAGAAGAAAAAAAAGAACTGGAGAGATTGCTCCATGCTGAAACTTGCTTCCCCAATCCCCATGAACCGGCTCAATTATATGATGCTCTACAAGATGATAGGGGATGGGATATTCTCTTTTTTTCAGGACATAGTTACAGTGAGGGAGAAATTGGTAATTTTTTTATTACTGATGACTATGGATTAACCATTTCTGAGTTAAAAATATCCCTACGAAAAGCTCTAACTCGCGGGCTGCAATTGGCCATTTTTAATTCCTGTGATGGATTAGGTTTGGCGAAAGAGTTGGCTGACTTAAATATTCCCCAAGTGATTGTGATGCGGGAACCTGTTCCCGGGGATTATGCCGTGGCGTTTATTAAAAAGTTTCTTCAGGAGTTTTCTCAAGGCAAGTCTTTGTATGTCGCAATGAAAGAGGCCAAAGATAGTTTAGAATGCTGGGAAAAGCAATACCCGGGGGTGAGTTGGTTGCCGATTCTTTGTCAGAATCCAGCCCAAACTCCGCTAATTTGGCCGCCACGTCCCATTAAAATGCCCATGACAATTCCTGTATTTTCTCCATCCGTTGCCATAAAAGTTGCCATAAAACAGGGGATTTGGCAAGAAGTGGCAACCCTCACGGGACATTCCTCCGGGGTGAAATCAGTGGCGGTTAGTCCTGATGGCAGGATGATTGCCAGTGGCAGTTTTGACCAAACGATAAAACTCTGGGATTTGGAAAAGGGGGAGTTCAAAAAAACTTTGAAAGGACATACAGGAACGGTGACTTCTGTGCAGTTTAGTCCGGATGGAATTCTGGCGAGTGCGAGTTTCTTTCCCGATGGGACTATTAAACTTTGGGAGGTGGACGAGGAACAGAATAAGGTCGAATTGCAAACGACTCTGCGAGGGAATGATTGGGTTGCTTTAGCAATTTGGAATATCGCCTTTAATCCCGATGGCAAGTACATCGCCAGTGGTCACAATGTTGATAGTACGATTAAGGTGTGGGATATTGAGCGAGAAAAAATTATTGCGACTTTGCGAGGTCATGTTTGGGCGGTTCAGGCGGTGATTTTTCATCCCCAAGATGGCTCAATTATTAGTAGCAGTATGGATGGCACGATTAAAATTTGGGACCCTGAACAGGAACAACTGAGTCAGACCCTGGTCGGACCTTCGGGTTGGTTGAGTCCGGCGCAAGCTTGGTTTAGTCAGGATGTAGAAGTGTATAGTTTAGCTATCAGTTCCGATGGGGAAATTTTGGCGAGTGGGGGTTCAGAGGATGTGATTAAAATTTGGCGGTGGCGCGATCGCCAATTGCAGCAGACCCTCAAAGGTCATTCTGATACGATCCAAGCAGTGGCGATCGCCCCCGATGGTAAAACTTTGGCCAGTGGAGGTCGCGATCATACCATTAGAATTTGGGATTTAAGCACCGGAAATACCTTGCAAACCCTCGGACATTCTGACACGGTGAATTCCCTAGCATTTAGTCCTGATGGACAGACTTTAATCAGTGGGAGTCAAGATAAAACGATTAAAATTTGGCGGTGGTTTCCCGAGGGATCTTCGCCGCTGTAAACTCGTCCATTTAGGCCCCCATTCCCGGGGGTTTCTTGCTAATCCCCAGGGGGGAATCCGATGGGGTCAGGGACTTTCAAAGGACCCTGTTGAGGAGGAAGGACCCTAATTTGGATGGAGCGCGATCGCCTCAAAAAACGCTTTTCCCTTGCTATGGCGAGAGTTTCAGCGGAGTTTTTCCAAAATTCCCACAACCGGCGGTTTGCTTTAGTAAAATAAGCAAGACCTGTTATCAAACGGAGCATCCGCCAACCCCGATTGGCGATCCATCTGCCCACTTCTCAACTCAAAACCTCTGTATGCACTACCGATTACTGCAATTTAGCCGGAAATATTTTCTCGTTTATTGCATTCCAAAGCTAAACCCGATTCCGTGATAGCTTGCGTATTTGACCCCAACCGTTCCTGCAATCAACAGTTGCGCCCTCCTACTTCCCAGGGCGATCGCAATCTTAGTCTGCATAATCTGACACTCAGAATTGTGCTGATATTACCCCCACTGCAATCAGGGTTTCCCGACACTTTTTCGGTAGGCATACACCTTCTATGAAAAGCGACAAATTCGATTTAGTGCGCTCTAATGAACTCGAACCGCTGAATGGATCGCATCGCCCTTCAGCATCACTCAGCGATGATTTGTTATTAATTCAATGGTTGGAAAAAAATCCCGACTATGTAGGACTCGTCAAACGGTCCCGACGGCAAGGATGGTTTTGGAATTTATATTATTCCCTCAACCCTAAACCCCCCATTCTCTATGTCTTAGGCTTTCTCCAAGCCAACCCCCGGCATTTTGATGGTGAAGCCTTTGTCCCCAGAGATGTCCGCAGAGATTCGGAAATTACCGCCGATATTGTCTCCGGTGCCACCTTAATTAATGCCATCACTAACTTTCCCATTCTGTTATTTGCCTTTAAAGGCATAGGAAATGTTTGGGTAGCGCCCGTCGCCAGTTTTGTCTTAAACCTAATTCTCCTCAATTGGACCAACCTCGCCGGAACCGCTACCGCCGGAAACCGACCGGGTAAAAAATATTGGGCGCAGGTGGGTTTTGCGGGGTTTTTACTGATGAGCATTCTGCAATCTTTCGTGGCGGGAATCGGTTCAGAATTAATTAATAACCGTCCCGCCTTAAGCTATAAACTTGCGGAAGAATTAATCGAAGAACATGACCGCAAAATTCGCCAAATAGAACCCAATACCGACGCTTACGAACGGACCTTTGCTCAATGTCAGGAAAACCTCCAATTGTTATCCCAAATTCCGCGTACCGATCCGCGTTGGGATTCTCTCTATGTGGAAACGAACGGGTCTGTCGCCGATCGCGAACGGGATTGGAGTCGCGTCCCGGCTGAAAATTTGCCCCTCTGTCAAAAAGCCGATCGCATCCGCAGCGAAACTTTTGCAGTTCGAGAGGACTGGGAAGAAAAACTAAAAACTCGCAGTGAACTGGGAAATGACCTAATTTTTCTCAACCGAGAATTACCCCTGGTTTTTAGTCGCTATTTTAACGAATATGGAGAAATCACCTCCGGGGTTGAAGAAGTCCGCCTCGCCTCTAGTAACTTCTTCGGGAATCTATGGGCTCTTAATTTTTCCCGCCTGGGATTTTCTTTATTCTTCTTTTTTCTTTCTACAATTACGAGTATCACGGCTTGTTATATTACCGTTGCTCATGCGCGGGGTAGAAACACGAAAATTTCTCATAATCCCGAGGTGGAGGCAGCAGTTCGAGAGTGGTTAGAAACCATTCGCCAAATGAACTTGAATCGCCACCGCCCCAACCCCTCAAAAGAAGAAAGGTATGAAGAACGCTTGATTGCCCGATTTACTTCCGAATATCGTAAAACCGGGATTTGTGACTATCCGGTATTAGAAGGAATCGCCTATCGCGCTCATCAAGGTACTCTCTTTTTACCGGAACAACAACAACTGATTTCTGATGAAATTGACCGGACCTTGGATGATATCTATAAAGCGGTTTCGGCTTTGGAATACAAATTCTGTGATTTACAGAAATTTATTACCATGAGCAACCCGGAAATTATGCAAAAGACTTTAAAGGTGGAAATGCTGATGAAGTCGGACTTAAAATTGCTGTTTAAAGCCCTGCATTATTTATTAGACAAAGCCCATAAATATGCGGTGTCTAATTACGGCCAGTGGGAGTATTTAGAGAGTGATGATGCAGAAAAAGCCGGGAAATTAATCAAGCAGATTGTGAAAATCCGGAAAGCGCTGAATAAAGAAGCTCATGTCAACTGGGTGATGAGCAAACCCACGGAGTTTGGACGGAGCAGAGCTTGTCAACGAGTCCGGCAGAAATTAGATTTGTTGCCGGGATATTGTTATGAATTGGGCTACATTACTCAGCAAAAATTGCTGGATAAAGTGGTGGTCAATCCTCCTTCAGTTTAAGCGCGGGGTTTGGGAGTTTTGTCCGGATGGGTCGGTTGAGTGGATGTGGGTAACTCAACCGACTTTTTTGTAGTGAGAGAATTCTCCTTAAGGTGCGATCGCACCTGGAAAGGACTGAGATGGCATCCACGGGTTCCAGTACAGTTGCCAGTTTGAACACTGTCTGGATTAGGGGGATTTTCCCGAGTTATACCCTCGGGCGATCGCCCAGGGACGGTTTGACTGAAATCCTGACAGCGCAAGCTAATTTTGTTCTAGTTCTAGGAAATATCTGGGGAGACATCCAGACCGGGTAACAGTCACTTTAAATACTTCCACATCCCCTCCCCTGTCCATCACCGTCACCCCCTACAGTCAAAGTATCAACGGTTGTCAAGATTTCATTCACCAACCGACTTTTATGAAACGAATTCTTCAGTCTGTTGCAACTCTGTCTGCTTTGTCCGTTGTGATGATGATCCCGGCACTCCTCTCCAGCAGCGCCGCTCATGCCGAAGGGTTACAAACCCTCACCGGCAAGCAAGGAATGGCGGGTCACTATCTCGGTGCGGGTCTGGGTGGTAACGTTCACAACTGGGATGAGGGACAAGGCAGTGAAAGCTATGGCGGTAACCTCCAGGGTCGTTATCAAGTTCCTAATTCTGCCGTATCGGTGCGGGGATCGGCCTTGATTAATAATAATGCGGCAGCATTGGTCCCGATGTTATCTCTCGATGTCCCTGTGACGAATAACGCCAACTTATACGTTGGAGGCGGTTATTCCTTCATCACCGAACGCGGTCAACAAACGGCTCTGGGTGACCAAGATGCCTTAACCCTTGCCACGGGAGTGGAGGCAGTCGTTCAGGATAACATCGTGCTGTTTGGGGATGCTAAAGTCGCGTTGGATGCTTATCGCAATACGGATCAAGCTGCTTTTAGCTTGTTGGTAGGTGCAGGTTATCGCTTCTAATTTTTCTAATTTTGCCCCGAGTTGGGCGGAGTGTGGTGTGGCACTCGGTTAAATCGTAAGTGAGAAAGTAGTCGGGCAGGTTATACCTGCCCGACTGCTGTTTTATGGGCAACTTGATTTTTTCCTTTTTCCCGGTTTCTCATTTCTTCCTCTGGGTAGAGGAAATTTTATTATTTTTTATCAAAAATAAACTCATTGCTAAAAAAAATTAGCAATTTTGAGAGATTTTTTAAGAATTTAAGGGACAAATTTTTAGCGCTTTTCTCTGCCGGTTTATTTTTAATGTACATCCCTGGAGTCTAACCATGTCTGAAACTGAGCCCAAGCCAGTTGATTTTTCCAATGCCAAAGAACCCCCTAACTCTATCGATTCTGAAGGGGATACAGCGGCAAAAAATCCCAATTTGGAGCCGAAACTTGATCCCTCCCAATCGCCGGACCGGGAGGAAACACAGAACGATGCGATTCCTCTAGGGGAACGGATGATCCAGCAGACTTGGATGCGTGGGGGGAGGTAACCTAGAAATGGGCAAAGGGGAAAGTTCTCAGAAGAATTGCGATCGCGACTGGAGGCGATGGCAACCGGATTTGTTGGTTATTTCCCTCACCCCTAAACGGCTATTTTATAAATAGACCCCTTGTAAAATTCTAAAAAGCCCCCCTTCTTAAGGGGGGTTGGGGGGATCTCTACGGTATTTTGCAAGAAGTCTAATGAGCGATCGCTGAGTTGGATCACACCAATTTTCTGGGCGATCGCTGATGGTAGAAGTCTCTAAACTTTACTCCTGAATTTACCACCATGAACGGACAACCAACCCACACTACTCCAGAACCGATTCAGTCATCGCAGGAATTAGAAAAAGCCTTTCAAGAATTGGGTCGGGCCTTTACCGTCTATTGGGCCTGGAAAGCGACGGGTTTGCTCGATCGCCAGTCTCCGGGCTCCGGACGCCATGACACCCCTGATCCGACCCCACCGGATAACCGTGGGGATTCGGGTTAACTGGCCTTAAAAACCTCGAACCTGAACTCCGATGCTTGCGGACGCGCTGATGCTCCAAGAATTGTTTCACGAGCAGAGTAACCCCTCTATCCTTTAGAGGGTTGCTCTAATCGCCCCGATGCAGGGGCGTTGCCGTTAAAACTTTGCCTCACTCTTCCAAATATGAGAAGAATGTTTAGAAAATGTAAATAAATATAACAGATTGACCTCAAAGGTGTCAAAGTCGCTTATAACCATTCGCAAGGGTGTCAATCGACGTCGAGCAATAAAAGGTAAAAAAGTTCATAATAGAGGCAATTCAAGCCCCATACTGTTTGTCTTAACCCCAAGACATTCCCAGGTGGGGTCTAGGCGGGTCTAAACACATCATTTTCATGGGAAAATTCATCGGAAAAAAACGGTCCCTGACTACCCAGCTTACCGTCTCTGTCACGACCTTAACCCTTGTCGCGATGGCGACCATAACAGCGATCTCGATTTGGAGTCAGCAACAGACTCTTCGCAAACAACTCGAACAACAAGCCGAGCAGTTACTGGAGGCAATCTCCATTAGTGTCGGTAATGCCTTCACCGGAGGAAACGAACAGTTTCTGCAAACCCTTGTTGAGGAGAACCAGCGACGAGAAATCGCTCTTTCTACGCGGATTTATCAAACCGACGGACAAGTCATCGCCGAGGATTCTCCGGAGACTGGAGCAAGCCCAGAAGCCCAAACCTTTGTGAGCCAACTGCTAGAGACCAATCGAACTCTATTTCGGTGGCAGGATAACCGTTTGATTGCGGGGAAAGCGGTCATCGTAGAAGGCACCCCTGTTGCTGCCCTGCGGATTGAGCTGTCTACGGCCCTGTTAGAGCAGAAAATGTTGGGGGCGATCGCCACGGGACTGCTCGCGATTCTGGTCACTGGATTTGTGGCCGTGATTGTGGCGCGCAAACTGGCCCAGTCGATCACCGGACCTCTGTATCAGTTGGGTTCGGCCACGGAAGGGATTGCGGAAGGAGACTTCACCCAAACCATTGAAATTCCCGCTTATGAGGAAATCGGCCTGCTGACTCACTCGTTCAATACCATGAGCGATCGCCTCCGAGAGCTATTTGAAAACATGGCCGATCGCACTGCCGATCTCCATCAAAGCGAAGCTAAAAACGTAGCCTTGCTCATGGCCATTCCCGATTTGATGTTTGGATTCAGCGAAGATGGCACCTTTATTGATTACAAAGGAGGACGAGGGGATACCATCTTAAAACCCCAAGGGGAGTTGTTACAAAAAAGCGTGGAATTGGTCTTTCCACCCGAACTGGCCGATCTTTATTTAAAATACGTTAGTAGCGCCTTACAAACTCGGGATATTCAAGTTTTTGAATATGAGTGGTTTATCAACGGCAAGCGTCGCCATTTTGAAGCGCGATTTGCAGTCTGCGGGCAAGATGAAGTGCTGGCTATTGTTCGCGATATTACCGCAGGTAAATTAGCTCAATTTGAATTGCAACAAGCCAAGGAAGCCGCTGAAGCGGCGAATTATGCCAAAAGTGTCTTCCTAGCCAATATGAGTCACGAGCTGCGAACTCCCCTAAATGCGATTATTGGTTATACAGATTTGTTGGAGGAAGAGGCGGAAGAGTTGGGCTATGAAGATTTTATTTCCGACTTAGAAAAAATCAGACAAGCCGGAAAAAATCTGATGGGAATTATCAGCGATGTTCTGGATATTTCTAAGCTGGAAGCGGGGAAAATGACCTTATGCTTAGAAACTTTTGATATTTCGACGTTGCTGTTGGAAGTGCAAACGACAGTTTTGCCGTTAGTTCAGAAAAATGGCAATACCCTGGAAATCCAATGCCCGCGCAATATGGGCAGTATGTACGCCGATCGCACCAAGGTTAAACAGGTGTTGTTAAATCTGCTAAGTAATGCCGCCAAATTTACGGAATCTGGGATGATTTCTATGTCCGTTAAAAAGATTAGAAAGGAAAAAACTGCCAAGGATGAACCCACTCAATCTCCCCCCCTCTCTCCTGCTGACTCTCCCACCGAATCTGAGGAAGTAAATGCGACGGAATATGCGATTTTTCGGGTGAAAGATACGGGAATCGGCATCACCCCGGAACAGAAGCAGCATATCTTTAAGGCATTTGCTCAAGCTGACCCCTCGACAACGCGCAAATATGGCGGGACGGGTTTAGGGTTGGCGATCGGTCAACGGTTTTGCAAGTTGATGGGGGGTAAGATTTTTGTGGACAGTCAGGCTGAGAGCGGCTCGACCTTTACAGTCTGTCTCCCCGTGATTGTCAAACCCCCCAAGAATGTATCCTGGGCGGTAGAAAAGTATAATTAAGTTCAAGGGGGACTGGGAGATGGCTCAAGGGACTCTAACGGAGAACTGCCCCGTCTTTGATGAGGGATGACAATATTCAGCCGGTGCACAACCGCACCCTGTTCCCCCCTGTGCGATCGCCTTGGGTACAGAGATTCGGTGCGGATTTTTGAGTGTGATCGCCCTCCCCCCCATCCCCCCCATCTGCCCCATCCCCCATCCTTCCTGTGGATTTTACGGAGGGACCCCTACCTTAAGTTTCCTCTGGGAATTCTCCGAGGAAGGTTGCGCCCGGTTTCCTTTCTAGGCCAGAAATTTTCACCTCTTCCTGGTATCAGGTTTCAGGATTCGTATGCAGACTGGAACGCCTTGTTAAGGGAATAGCTTGAGTTGTGGTGAAATTTTTTCTGGGTTCAGAACAAAAAATCCGTAAAATTACTGAGGGATTGAGCGACTCGACATCGGGTCCAAGGGATTTGGTAGAATGATCGAGTAATGAAAGTATGAGGCATCGGATTGACTTAAAAGGGCAGCCAATCCGAGAGAATCCAGGGGAATCGGTGAGCATAACTACTCGCGATCGCCCCGAATTCGGGAACATCAAAGCTGACAGGAGCCAAGGTTGATCGTCTGGGGCATCGTTACAGGATGAGATAAATAGGACTAAAAACCGGGTTGGTAGCCCAAAGAAAGTGACTCATGAGTAAAAATTTTGTGAAGCAGCCCGGTTGTCTTCCCCCTAATGATAGATCCGGTTCAAACCGATTATCCTGGGACCGTTTGCTTAGTCAAAACCAGACCGCCCTTTGTTGGGAAAAAACAGCGGTGGCGCTCAAACGCTCATTGAGTGGCGATCGCGCATCTATGCCAATTTTGATTCAGGGACTCTCAATCCACCGCACCCGGATCGCTCCTTGAGGGCATCGGTAGGCGAGCATTTCATAATACCATTGAGTTCTTAATCTACCATCGCTGTGCAAACCCAAACCATAACCTCATGTTCAAAACCGACTTAAGAACAATCGCGCAGGTGAGTGCGATCGCCAAGGCGATCAAGTGGGGTTGTCAATCCGTACCCGCCTCGTCCCAAGACATCTCGCCATCCAGTTTCACGACGGTCCCCAGGACCAACGGCGATCGTCCAATTCTCCGCGATCGGATCAATACTCCCCACCTCGATATACTCCACAGTCAGAAGGTCCAAGCTCGACTCCCCCAGTTTGCAGAAACTGTCGAAATTGATAGAGTTGCTCTGGGTCGATGTCCAGTCGAAATGCCGGAGTTATATCCAAGGCTAAAACATAGGTGAGTGGCATGGTTATCTTTAACAGGAAAAAAGGGCTTTCCCTTGCCAGCAAACTAGCGTTAGCCATGACAACCTTAGCGATCCTCACCGTGGGGAGCGTCACCGGGCTTTTCCTTCGTCGCACACAACAAAACTTTCGCAGCGAACTCGAAAATAAAGCCGAGATTGTCCTGACGACCTTAGCCGTAACCACCGCTCATGCACTCCAGAACCAACAGGCTGACTTTTTAGAAGAAATCCTCGAACAACTCGGCAATGAGCAAATTTTGGTGGTTGGCCGCATCTATGCCACCGATGGACGAATTGTCGCCGATATCTATAGCGATGATATTTGGCACTACAATACCGAACCCGATGCTTTTGGCGTGATTCTGGTTAACAGTAACCAGACCGTTTTTGAATGGGAACGCGATCGCCTGATTGCTGGAAAAGCCGTCATCCGAGAGGAGCAACTCCTAGGGGCCGTCAGTATTGGCCTCTCCACTGCCGAGTTATGGGAAAAAATGGCAGTAGTTCGGAATCAAGGGATCATCGCCGCCTTGAGCGCCTCCCTCGCTGGCACCCTCTTCGCCTTGTTACTGGCGCGTTCCATCACCCGACCTTTACAGGAAATGACCGCCGCCACTGAACGCCTTGCCGAAGGGGACCTGGATCAAACCATCGTGGTGGGCAGCCATGACGAGTTGTTTCTCCTGGCGGAATCCTTTAACAGCATGACCGAGCAACTCAAAACCTCGATCGCCACCCTAGAAGAACGTGCGGAAGCGTTGCATCAAAGTGAATCGAAAAATCGCGCCCTTTTAGAGGCCATTCCAGACTTAATGTTGCAATTTAGTCAAGATGGGACTTTCATGGATTTTAAGGGGGGAAGAGGCGATACCCTCCTACGACCTGCCGGAGACTTATTAACTCAAAATCTCGACAATATTTTACCCCCAGGATTAGCCCGTCTCTATTTAAAATATGTCCAAATTGCCCTGGAAACCGATGAGATCCAGGTGTTTGAATATGATTGGTTTATTAATGAAACCCGCCGTTATTTTGAGGTCCGCATGGTGGTCAGCGGTCATCAACAAGTCTTGGCAATTATTCGGGATATTACAGCGAATAAATTAACTCAATTAGAATTAGAACAGGCCAAGGAAGCCGCTGAAGCGGCGAGTCATGCCAAAAGTATGTTTTTAGCCACCATGAGTCATGAGTTGCGAACCCCTTTGAATGCGATTCTTGGGTATAGTGACCTGTTGCGAGATCAAGCTCAGGAAGATGAATTAGAAGAGTTTGTCTCGGATTTAGAACAAATTCATCAGTCTGGTTTGAATTTGCTGACTATTATTAGTGATATTCTGGATATTTCCAAAATTGAAGCCGGTCATACGAAGCTTTATTTAGAACGGTTTAATATGACAGCACTGATTGCGGAAGTGCAAAGTAATACCCACTTGTCAATTCGGAAAAATAGCAATCAACTAGAGGTTAAATATGGCGATGAACTGGGGACAATGACTGCCGATCGCACCAAGGTTAAGCAGGTGCTGCTCAATCTGCTCAGTAATGCCGCTAAGTTTACCCACAATGGACAAATTACCTTTTCTGTAGACCGGATTGAGGCCGTGACTCCCAGTGGAGACCCAGACCCGAATCCCGATGGAGCAACCTTCGTGTTTACCGTCACGGATACCGGAATTGGCATGACTCCTGAACAAATCAAGAAAATATTTCAGCCGTTTGTCCAAGCCGATGAGAAATATACGCGCAAATATGGGGGGACGGGTTTAGGGTTGGCGATCGGTCAGAATTTCTGTCACATGATGGGGGGCAATATTACCGTAGAAAGTCAACCCGGAGTCGGGTCTAGTTTCACCTGCCGCCTTCCCTCCGTGGTTCACCAACCCGAGGGGTCTTAGAGTTTTGTAGCAGTTTCCCATCAAAAAGGGGAGACACTCCAGTGCCTCCCCTTTTTTATTCCTCATTGAACCCCGCATGATCCACAGAAGCAGGGTCTCATGTTCTATCTTGAACGATTAAGAGGGTAGATTGCTGCTGCTATAGGCATCCACCTCGAATGCGGGGACTCGCTTGCTGTAGTCGATATCAGTTCCGGTAATCGATTCAGCTAGGGTTTCAAAGGACTCAGAACGCCAATTCCGCTCATGGATAGGTTTGGACTGTTCGCCTCGGAAGTACGCTTGAGTCCCTAATAAGGCGACAGCAACCCAACCGACGATAAACAGAGCAATTAGGATAGTCATGGTCAACCTCGTTGTAAACCTTTATGAACTTATGTAAATAAATGTAACAGACTCCTTGACTTTTTGTCAAGGGGTGATAAATTGATGCCCCATTAAGCACTACAAAATGTAGTATATAAGTAAACAGGGAGGGAAAACCTTAGAAATCCGGCGTTGCACATCAGGGAACTCCAAAAAATAAAACCCGCAAAAAGTTCAACGTCCCCCCTTGACGGGGTTTCTTTAAAGATGACTCAGTTCATGAGTCACTACGAACGTTTATATGATTTATTTTTTGGAAATCCCTCAGCGGTATGATTCAATGGGGCAGGAATACAGTCTGATGTTTCAGGTAGTACAGAACCAACTTGATAGAAAATTTTAACAGTTCTGCGGATTTTGAATAACATAAAGTTTTTCTAGGGAGGCGGGCTAAATAATGTCTTAATCGCCTGTTTTCTCCTTCTACCCGACTCATGGATGTCTTGCTAACTATAAAATTATAATGCGGTGAGCTGCGATTTAGATCAACATAAGCCTGGAAAAGTCAAGGGCGGTTTGAAATCTATCTTTTGGTAGAGATTATTCCAAATTCTTAATATTTCAAGGTATTGAGAAATGTTAATAAAAGTTACAGAAACCCAGCCCGATGCTTCTCAAACCGGCTGAGAGGAGATAGAAATGGGAACAGGAATCCCGTCTTCTGTGTTGGGAAAAGGAGAGAGGCCGATCGCCTGAAAAAATTTGCGTTAAAATAACAGCTAGAACGCGATACATCGACAGGTTTAAATACCCTTGTCCCTCTGAGATTGATGATTTTACAACTAAAACAATGAAAAATCGACCTTTTAAATTCATGGAGTCCCTAATAAATGCAAACTGAAAATGCACAACCAATTATTTATGAAGCCAAGACCTCTTATGTTTTGATGCTGGCAACGGTCGCCGCTTTAGGAGGATTTTTGTTTGGCTTTGATACGGCAGTGATTAATGGGGCAGTTGGGGCATTAGGAATCTCATTTCAAGCCAATAGCTTCCAAGTGGGATTAGCCGTTTCTTCGGCGTTACTGGGGTCGGCTGCGGGAGCTTTTTTCGCTGGACAAATTGCCGATCGCTACGGTCGAGTTAAAACCATGCTTGTGGCGGCAGGTTTCTTTTTAATTAGTGCGATCGGTTCGGGGATTGCCGTCTCGATGGCCGATTTTATGATGTGGCGATTAATCGGTGGGGTAGCCGTCGGGACCGCCAGTGTAATTGCTCCGGCTTATATTGCCGAAGTCTCACCGGCACATTTGCGGGGACGACTCGGTTCTCTCCAGCAACTCGCCATTGTTACCGGCATTTTTGTCGCCTTGCTCTCCAACTATGTTATTGCCACTGGAGCCGGTTCTGCCATGTCTCCGCTATGGTTTGGAATACCCGCTTGGCGGTGGATGTTTTGGACTGAAATACCCCCGGCTGTCCTCTACGGACTGGGTGCATTAAGAATTCCCGAATCCCCCCGATATTTAGTCGCGCAAGGGCGAGAAGTGGAAGCGACTCCGATTTTGGCAAAGGCGATCGGAGGGGATGTAGCGGCGAAAATTCGGGAGATTCGAGACAGCGTATTTCAGGACCATAAACCTCGGTTGTCGGATATCTTCGGCAGGCGTGGATTACTTCCCATTGTCTGGATCGGAATCGGGGTCTCGGTTCTACAGCAGTTGGTGGGGATTAACGTCATTTTCTATTACAGCAGTGTGTTATGGCAGGCAGTCGGCTTTTCTGAGGCGGATTCCCTGTGGATTACGGTGATTACCAGTGTCACCAATATTGTCACGACTTTAGTGGCGATCGCCTTTGTGGATAAATTTGGTCGCAAACCCTTACTGATTCTCGGTTCCATTGGCATGATGCTCACCCTTGGAACCCTCGCAACCGTCTTCGGGAACGCGCCGCTGGATGCTGCCGGTAATCCTGCTTTAACCGATAGCGCCGGAACGATCGCACTTTTAGCCGCTAACTTCTACGTCTTTTGCTTCGGCTTCTCGTGGGGTCCCGTCACCTGGGTATTACTCGGAGAAATGTTTAACAATCGAATTCGTGGATCAGCCTTATCTGTGGCTGCTACGGCACAATGGATTGCTAACTTTGGAGTTTCTACAACATTTCCAGTCCTCAAAGATGTCGGATTGGGCTTTGCTTACGGCTTATATACAACGGCTGCGGCAATTTCCCTGTTCTTTGTGCTACTCTTGGTCAAGGAAACCAAGGGTCGAGAATTGGAAGAAATGTAGTAGTCCATGAAGGGAAACCTGTCCTATCAAGTCCGGTTATTTCATCAGAATTCATGCCTCTGGTGTTTTCCGGACTTGAATTTTTAGGCGATCGCATCCTGAATCGGCACCACTTTCCGCGTTCCTGCTGCCTTCACCAACGCCTGAAAAATTCGCTGATGAGAGATATCCTCCGGGGACAATTCGGGATGCCACTGGACGGCGATCGCAAAGGAACAGTGTTGATGTTCCACTGCCTCAATCACATAATCCCCCACCGACTCCGCCACCACCCGCCAACCTGGGGCTAAATTTCTCACCGCTTGATGATGCCAAGACACCACCTCAATCTCAGATTTCCCCACAATTCCACCTAAGCGACTACTGGGCAGAATTCTCACCGGATGTTTTGCTGGATAAAGATGACCCGGTGCCGGGACTAACCGATGTTGCACCTGCATCCCGTACTCATCGGGAACATGAGTCACCAAAGTTCCTCCACAAGCAACGATCGCCACCTCCATGCCGCGACAAATCCCCAAAAACGGCAAATCTTTTTCCAAGCACAACCGCGCTAATGTGAGTTCAAATTCATCCCGTTCTGAGTCAATATTATAAATACAAGGATGAGACGCCCCCTGATAGGCACTTGGGTCAATATCCCCACCCCCGGATAAAATCAACCCATCGATCCGTTCCAAAACTTCAGTCGGATTCGGTTCTCCCGGTGGCAAAAGTACCGGGATTCCACCTGCGGCGCGGACTGCATCAACGTAAGTCGCAGCGAGGGAAAAAGCGCTGACCCCGTTTCTGCCATAAGTGCTAATGCCAATTAGAGGTGCTTTCAGAGATTTAGTCATAACAGGAGAGTAGCAACGTAGGAGGGTATGAAAAAGTCTCCTTTTATCTTCACCGTTTCAAGTAAAAAAGCAGTATAAAAAATTGCAGTTTAATCCAATTGGATAGACAGTCCATTCTGCTCCTCGGGATTCGCTTGCCACAACCAGAAACCCCTTTGGGTTCCTATTTTCAACCCAGGGGTTCTGGATTGACCTTGATAGGAGGGTTGGGGGCGAGAATATCCATCGGGGATAGTTGATCCGTCTATTTTTGTAGTTTACCCAGAAAAAAGCAAGCGATCGCCATCATTCAAAAAAAAATCAAATCGCCTTGACGGGCTTCTTGGAATCGGCCTTAACCGGGCAATTTTAACATTAAAATTGCGATGATATCGCCTTCCCCACTCCGTTGAGGGAGAGATTGTCTGGAGTGTTCGCTATCTTGCTATCGGTGGAGTTTCTCCCTGGGTGCAGCCAGTTTTGCAGCAGGTTTGGTAAACTCAATCATAGGCGATCGCCTTGTTCATCTGGTCCAGTCAACCTCTAGGGATAACAACACTGAAAACATTGGAAAGCGCACCCGATTCAGCACCCCTTAGTCCAAGTCTGCCACCCAAGGACCTATCATGGCCCTTTTGGTTGGCGATGCCTCTGTACCCCTATGGCAGAAGGCGCACCCTCTGTCAAGAAGTGGTCAAAGATACCCTCTGGACTTTTGAGCAGATTCAGGGCATTCTTTATGTCGTGGTTCCCATTCGCATGACGGTAGTCCGGTTGGAACGGGGGGGATTATTGGTCTATGCACCGATCGCCCCAACGCCAGAATGTGTGAGGCAAGTTCAGGCATTAGAGTCTCAACATGGTCCGGTTAAATATATTATCCTACCTACGGTTTCCGGACTAGAACATAAGGTGTTTGTTGGTCCGTTTGCGCGACGTTTTCCCTTGGCGCAAGTGTTTGTAGCGCCGTCTCAATGGAGTTTTCCCCTCAATTTGCCTTTGAGTTGGTTGGGGTTGCCCCAACGACGCACCCAAGTGTTACCCCAGGATAGCAGCAAAGTCCCCTTTGCCGATGAGTTTGATTATGAAATTTTGGGTCCGATTGATTTAGGATTAGGACGATTTGGGGAAGTGGCATTTTTCCATAGAGCATCGCGATCGCTGTTAGTCACAGATTCTGTGCTATCTATCCCCGAAGACCCTCCGGCAGTCGTCGAACTTGACCCCTATCCCCTGCTGTTTCATGCGCGGGATAATGCTGCCGATGTGCGGCAAGATACCCCCGATAATCGTCGTCAAGGATGGCAGCGTATATGTCTGTTTGCCTTTTATTTCCGCCCTAGCACATTAAATACCCTCAAACTCAGACAAGCGTTTCAACTGGCGCGCAACGTCAGCGATCGCTCCAAAAAAGCCTATTTTGGCCTGTTTCCCTTCGACTGGCAACCGGACTGGAAACAATCCTTTGACCTCCTGCGCGGCGATGGACGCCTCTTTGTCGCCCCCATCCTCCAAACCTTGATTCTCAACCGCGCACCCCAGGCTACTCTCACTTGGGCCGATACCGTTGCCCGGTGGCAGTTTGAACGAATTGTCCCCTGTCACTTAGACTCTCCCCTTGCCGTCGGTCCCCGAGAATTTCGGCAGGCGTTTAATTTTTTGGAACAACCGTCAGGGGGGAGTAACGGTAATACTGAAGAGAATTTATCTTTGGGCGATCGCGATTTTGCCACCTTGCGAACCATCGACGAACTGCTCGATCGCTGGCGAATTACACCCCCTCGTTCGGATAGAGTATAAATCTTTTCGTCCTCGTGAGGCGTCCTCACGAGGACACTTCGCCACGGTTGGAACAGAGGGCTGATGAGGGCGATCGCACCGCCAATTTTCCCAGTCCAAATCGCGATGTTCCTGTCATCTACCTCAAGAGAGAGTTCCCTCAACCGCCGAAATTGTTAAGGTTCGATCGCCACGAATCGCCTTCTGCCACCCTGCATCAAAAAACTTCATGAAGAATTGTAAAATTTTTAATACACTTTAGAGGGACAACAAAACAGCCAGAGGACCGTCTCATGCTAGAGTTATATCAATTTGAACTGTCGCAATACAGCGAAAAAGTCAGACTCATCCTGGATTACAAAGGATTAGAGTACCGCAAAGTGGAAGTCACCCCTGGGGTTGGACAGATCGAAGTTTACCAACTTTCCGGGCAATCCCAAGTCCCCATTCTCAAAGATGGGAGTACCGTAATTGCCGATTCCACCAAAATCGCCAAATACTTAGACGAAAAATACCCCGATCGCCCCATTCTTCCCAGCAATCCCCTAGAACGAGGATTGTGCCTGATGATGGAAGAATGGGCGGATGAATCCATTGGCACAAAAAGCCGAGTCGTCCTGTTTCAGGGAATCAGTCAGGATCAAAGTTTCCGCAGTGCGCTGCTGCCGTCGAGTACCCCAGATTTCCTCAAAAATCTGATTGAAGCAGTGCCATCGGACCTCCTCAGAACCCTCGGGTCGGGTCTCGGTGCCTCCCCAGATGCCGTAAAATCCGCTGAAGACGCCATCAAGCAAGATTTAGAAGCCCTCTGCCTGATTTTGCAAGATCGTCCCTATTTAACCGGAAATCAGCCCACCCTGGCGGATTTAGCCGTGGCTGGATTATCCATCCTGCTCAAATTCCCTGCCGGACCCTATCTGGATATTCCCGAAAAATTGCGCGGCAAAGGCGTGATTGGAATTGCGGACAATCCCCTGTATGAACCCTTTTTCACCTGGCGCGATCGCCTCTATGCGGAATTCCGCAAACCCTTACCCTACGCCCCGACTACTCCGATTGGTACAGGTCAAAAACCCACCTCGATTGAGATAGAATAAGCGATAACTCGGGTCAAAAAAGTATGTATGTTTTGAAAGCATACATACTTTTTTTGTGGGTTTCTAGGGGAGCAATTGTAGGGTGGGCACTGCCCACCGACCCGTTGAGGTGGGCAGTGCCCACCCTACAATTGCTTTTTTTGTGGGTTTCTCGGGGAGGCTTCATAAATTCTGTGCTATTTTTTTCTAAAGAATGAACCGTAAAATAACCTTGATGAGACTAAATCATGTAGAATTTTTCATCAAGGTGTTGAAATAGCAGCATTTCCTTTCCCTTTCCCTTTATAAAAATTGCCTTATGAATCCCGATCGCCCATTAGGTTCTGTTATCCAAGGTTCTCTGAGTAAAGGATTAGAAGTCAAATTACATCCCGATGTCTCCGTCGAAGAGATGCGAGTCGGAAAATTTTTAGTCGTCCGAGGTGCGCGATCGCATTTCTTCTGTTTACTCACCGATGTCTGTTTAGGAACCACCAACGACCGCATTTCCATGAATCCTCCCCACCCGGAAGATACCTTCATGCAGGAAGTGCTCGCAGGCAGCAGCACTTATGGAAAAATCGAACTCTCCCCCATGTTGATGCTGACCCCAGAAGCTGATGAAGGGGGATGGAGTCCCAATTCTCTCCTCAAAACCTCAGCCAACAACGGACTCAAAACCAACGGATTAGCCTCTTACCAAGCCAATACCACGGGAGAAATGCAGTTAAGGCCGGTTAAAACCATTCCCAGCCACTTCTCCCAAGTGTACGATGCCAGTGAGAGGGATTTTCGCCTTGTCTTTGGTTGGGAAGATGACCCTCATCGCCGTAACTTTGCGATCGGTCAACCCCTAGATATGGAGGTGCCCGTCTGTATCGACCTCGATCGCTTCGTCGAACGCAGTAACGGCGTTTTTGGCAAATCCGGAACCGGCAAATCCTTCCTCACCCGCCTCCTCCTCTCCGGCATCATCCGCAAACAAGCCGCCGTCAATCTCATCTTTGATATGCACTCGGAATATGGTTGGGAAGCTGCCACGGAAGGCAAAAAATTTAGTACCGTCAAAGGCTTACGGCAACTCTTCCCCAACGAAGTCGAAGTCTACACCCTCGACCCCGAATCCACCCGCAGACGGGGAGTCCGGGATGCTCAAGAATTGTATCTCGCCTATGATCAAATCGAAGTCGAAGATATCCGATTAGTCTCACGGGAGTTAAACCTCTCCGAAGCCAGTATCGAAAATGCGATTATTCTGCGCAATGAATTTGGCACGACTTGGATCACCCAACTCCTAGCCATGAGTAATGAAGACATCCAAATGTTTTGCGATGAAAAGCGCGGCAACAAAGCCTCAATCATGGCATTACAGCGCAAACTTGGACTATTGGATGAACTGAAATATATCCGGAATAGCTGTCCGCAGAATTATGTGAAGCAGATTTTGGACAAACTGAATGCGGGTAAACATTTAGTCATTGAGTTCGGGTCACAATCGAATATGCTCTCTTATATGTTGGTGACCAATGTCCTGAGTAGGCGGATTCATCGGGCTTATGTAGAAAAATCCGAGATATTTTTACAAACCAAAAACCCCAGCGATCGGCCTAGACAGTTAGTCATTACCATCGAAGAAGCGCACCGTTTCCTAGACAGCGCCACCGTTCGCCAAACCATCTTCGGCACGATCGCCCGCGAAATGCGGAAATACTTTGTCACCCTGCTTGTGGTTGATCAACGTCCCTCGGGAATTGATAACGAAGTCATGTCCCAAATCGGTACTCGCATCACCGCTTTACTCAATGATGAAAAAGATATTGATGCCATTTTCACCGGCGTTTCAGGGGGACAAAATCTGAAATCCGTTCTCTCAAAGCTGGATTCTAAACAACAAGCCCTCGTGTTGGGTCATGCGGTTCCCATGCCAGTCGTCGTCCAAACACGGGCTTATGATGCCAAATTCTACCAAGAAGTCGGCGATATGGATTGGGAAGGCATGGAAACCGATTTACTCTTAACCGCTGCGGAATCAGCTAAATTGGATTTAGGGTTTTAGAACCCCGAGGGGCGAAAATTCAAGTCGGGAGTTTCAGAAGTTTTTTCACTGCCAAACATAAACAGCAGTTTTTAGAGGAGTGGTATAAAAATATCAGGACTAAGCCTTGGAAAAAACAGTGGAATTTTGATTTCACAGAAGAAGCCTTAACTGAGGAATTAAAACAATCTGAAAAGGCGGCGATCGCCGATGCAGAAAATGGTCCTTGTGCTGAGAAAGTTTCCTGCAAAGTTGACGAAAATTTAATCAAATTCATCTGACCAATGGCTCAACTTTCTCCTTTCCTCCTGATTTAGCTCAAGGCTTAAGGGGAGCCAACCCCGAGCAACTCAGGGATGTTTGGCTGGATGCTGATGGCTTAAGCGTACATTGGGAAAGCCTGGATGCTGATTTTAGTGTCTTAGGACTATTACAGGGCATTTTTGGAACCCGAAAATGGATGTCTGAATTAGGACGCCAAGGCGGAAAAATATCAACCGAAGCCAAACAGGAAGCATCGCGTAAAAATGGCAAAAAAGGAGGGCGACCTAAAGGTTCTAAATCATCCCCATCTCCTTCATCCTATGGTATTAAACCGAGCGGAAGTAAGGGGGCCAGATTAATTCCTTAGCCCTACAGCATCGCTTTGGTATGGATTAGAAACCGGGTTTCTTGACAAAATTTGTAGCAAATAGCAACAAATTTAGGCCAGAAACCCGGTTTCTTGTCCTATTTATCGAAGTTTAGAAACCGGGTTTGTTAACCCAGATGGTGATAATTAGGAACCAATCTGGGGTAGAAACCGGGTTTCTTGTCCTATTTATTGGTTACATCACTGTACCGCTACACTAGGGGCCAGTTATCCCATAAATGTTGCCCATTACATCGCTGAGGGGATGACCCCTATTGGCAAACGCCCGATCGCCCGAGTCTGTTAAGTTTTGCGATCGCGGGGCTGTAAATTCTGGACTCGTGACTCGATCCGGTCTACACTGATTCTTATAACTTTGCTTCTCACTCCTCAATTTCACCGCTGTATTTACAACCGTCAAACCGGGCATTTTTGTCGTGTTTTGGCAATCCTAACTCAATTAGAACTGTCGAATCAATCGGTTACGGCGATTTCACCCGGTTTAGGATGACTCATCTTCCTAAAGAGGGATAGTCACTCGGCTGCTGCCTGTTTAGTATGGAAATTAAGGCACTTCCGAAGATTGTAAACAATTATAAACCAATTCCGTAATTCAGGAATGCGGTGCTGGATCTACTTAGTAAGAAATATCAATTCTTTCTCTTTTCTCAAAAAAAATCACCGATTTAAAATTTCAGTATTTAGGGGGAAATGTAGGGTGCTTAATAAATTTTTTTGCTCGACTATTTCAGAAACTCAGCAGAACCCATCGACCCAATCCCTAGGGTCTCAATGCCTATCCGTATTGAATATATGGGCTGCTGGAAGCGTATGTACTTTAGTAGCTACAGCTTATTCCCTGTTTGGCGGGGGAAATCTCGCGGCAGTAGCCAATCCGGTAGCGGTGACAGAGCAATCCGGTCCTTCTGCTGCTTGGGTTGCGGATGCGGCAACGGTGACGAGAACCCACAATTTACCAGATGGGGTTTATCTCTATGGTGAATCCTCTGAACCGAACCAACTGGGACGAGCCTATCTCATTTTTGAGGTCCGTTCTACTCAACTGATTGGTGCATTTTATATGCCCAGTTCTTCCTTTGATTGCTTATATGGCACGGTGGAACCGCAACAGTTAGCCCTGACGATTGTGGATACTTACGAGAATACTGAGTATTCTTACGCAGTGGGAATTGAACATTCTCCGATCGCCTCTTCCCAAAATCCCGCCCGAGATAATATCGTGCGCTTAGAAGGATTGCAATCCATCTCTACAGTGAGCGAGAATGATCAGCGGATTTTGAATGTCTGTAAAGAAAATTATCAGGACAAAGTTTGGCCGCAATAATCTCAGGAAAGAAAAAACCCACACCCAATCGGGTGCTGATACAGCACTCTAGCTGTACCGACAGGATCTAAAGTTCCCATCGATGTTTTAACGCCAGATGGGTTATGGGTTATTCTTGGATTAATATTCAATCCCGGGTTGAGCTTTAACCCCTTGTTCCCGGAATGGATGCTTAATCAGAGTCATTTCCGTTACTAAGTCAGCGCATTCAATCAGGGGTGCGGGTGCGCCTCTGCCGGTGAGGATGATATGAGACTCCTCGGGTTTTTGCTCTAAACCGGCGATCACCTCCTCGACAGGCAGATAACCCAGCTTAAGTGCAACATTAATTTCATCAAGCAGGACCAGTTTATAGTCCGGGTTGGTGATAAAACTTAAGGCTTTTTCCCAAGCTTGACGGGCTTTTTGGATGTCCCGATCGCGGTCCTGGGTTTCCCAGGTGAACCCTTCCCCCATTGCGTGGAATTCTAGGCGATCGCTAAAGTGGCTGAAAATTTCCTTTTCCGCAGGTTCCCAAGCGCCCTTGATAAACTGGACGATCGCCACCCGGAATCCATGTCCCAGCGATCGCAACACCATCCCTAACGCCGCCGTGGTTTTTCCCTTGCCATTCCCGGTATTCACAATGATCAATCCCTTCTCAACCGCAGCAAGGGCCACCCGTTGTTCTTGGACCTCCTTGCGCCGCTGCATCTTTTTTTGATACTGACTGTCGCTGAGAGAGGATGAGAGGCGATCGCCTCCAGTCTCTTCCCCAGATAAATTGTCCCCTGCCACTAAATCAGCGTTGGTTTCCATCACTCATTACTCCCTTGACTACCCCTCTTGCAGAATTTAGGAACCCCCCTCACCGGGTTAGTCACCCGGACAAACGCTCCTAATTCATTAAAATGATGCAAGAAGTTAATCTCTAGGGTAAATCGCCCTTGGCGGATTTCACCGGGAGATTTCTGGCTCAAGGGTCCCATCAGAGGGTCCTACGGTCCCCTTCTCGGATTTCTGAGGGGGAAGGGTGGAGAAATAACGTTGAGTTTTTCTAAGATTAAGAATAGGTTAAAGGATGTAGGTTAAATAATAAACAGGTTAAACGGGGGTTAAGAGGTTTAGACCTCCATCCCAGGATAACCCATCACCAAGGGGCCAGAAAAACACCCACCTGGATCCCCTTGGGTCAAAGCTGCTAATTGTTGATTCCGGAGGAAGCTATGACAGACAAATCGGATTTTCTGTATCCGCGCAGTCGATACTATGGTAAGTTTTCACCTGAAAACTTGGCCTTTGATGCAAATTTACAGGAATTTGCTCAAAAAGTGAACTATATCTGTGGTTTGGAAACCGGCGGTAAAATCTCCCCGGATCAAGCCTACGAAGACATTAAGGGACTCTGGAAACAGCTTAAAAAGTCTAAAAAAGAGCTGGGAATTGGGGAACCCCCAATCCAACCGGAGTAAGACCGCCTGAGTGAAACAGACGAATTGAGAATTAAACGTTAAAGAGTTAAAGAGTATTAATGATTAACAATTAATTCTTAATTCCGGTTTCCCTGACCCTGACTTGGGCAGGCATGGAGTACCCAAACCCGATAAACTGACTTCATCCGTTTGAAGGGGTGATTGATTGTCCATGTTGCCGGTTAAACAAGCAGAAGAAGTTATCTTAGGGTTAGTGCAACCAATGGATCCGGTTGAGGATCAGGAACAGGTTGAGTTGTTATCCGCCCGGGGGCGAGTGTTGGCAGAATCCGTGGTGGGAACCTTAGATTTTCCCCACTGGGATAACTCCGCAATGGATGGATATGCAGTGCGCTACGAAGATGTTGCCGAGGTTCGTGGCGATCGCCCTATCCAATTAGAAATCATCGAAGAAATTCCTGCTGGGAAACCCCCCCAGAAAACCATTCAAACCGGACAAGCGGCGCGAATTTTCACCGGATCCATGATGCCACTGGGTGCGGATACGGTGACGATTCAGGAAGACACCCAACGGACAGGCGATCGCGTGGACATCTTATCCGCCCCCTCGCAACGGGGAGAATGGGTGCGTTATCAGGGTTCCTTTTACCAATCTGGAACTCCCCTGTTATCCCCAGGAATCGTCCTGAGTGCGCCGGATATTGCTGTTCTCGCCACGGCACAGATTACCCAAGTGCCGGTGTATCGCCGTTGTCAAGTGGCTATCTTATCCACCGGGGATGAGTTAGTTGCTCCGGGCCAACCGTTACAACCCGGACAACTGGTAGACTCAAATCAATATGCTTTAGCCGCTGCCGTCACTGCCGCCGGGGGGGAACCCTTGCTAATGGGAATTGTTGGAGATCAACCCGAGGCACTCCAAAAGGCGATCGCCAAAGCGTTAGCAACTGCGGATATTGTCCTCTCTACCGGGGGTGTCTCCGTGGGCGACTATGACTATGTTGAACAAATTCTGACCCAATTAAAGGGAACAATCCACATCAAAAAGGTGGGGATTAGACCCGGGAAACCCTTAACCGTTGCGAGTTTTCCTCGGAAAGAGTCCACCTCTTCTGTCCTCTATTTTGGTTTGCCGGGAAATCCAGTTTCTGCCTTAGTCACCTTCTGGCGCTTCGTACAACCGGCGATGCGGAAATTTGCGGGATGGAAGCAGGGGTGGGAACCTCAATTTTTAACAGCGCGATCGCAGCAAGAATTACGCGGAGGAGGACCCCGAGAAATCTATCTCTGGGGGAAAATCCACTGCATCGATGGCATTTATCAATTTGAACTAGCAGGCGGCAGTCACAGTTCAGGCAATTTGATTAATCTCGCCCAAACCACCGCCCTAGCAGTGATTCCCGTGGGAGTTTCTACCATTGCACCGGGTGAACCGATTCAAGTGCTGGCGATTAACAGGTAGCGACAATGGGCGGGGGTTCAAACGTTCCATCGCGACAACCGGCGGGGGTTTAAACGATTGGCGGCCTCATAGCTAAAGTCGTCTAAAGACGACTGCAAGTCTGATAAAGTGGTGTTTTTAGTCGGTTTTTAACCGACTTTAGCTGTTAGGCGGGGGTTTGAACCCCCGCCGGTTGTTGCCACCCCGCCGGTTGTTGCTCCCGCCGGTTGTTGCCACTATTCCTCGTATTCATAAACCCGAGGGCGTACTTTCACCGGAG
Organism: Laspinema palackyanum D2c; assembly: GCF_025370875.1. Classification (NCBI taxonomy): domain Bacteria; kingdom Bacillati; phylum Cyanobacteriota; class Cyanophyceae; order Oscillatoriales; family Laspinemataceae; genus Laspinema; species Laspinema palackyanum. The sequence goes on along the minus strand of NZ_JAMXFD010000015.1, from coordinate 93,823 downwards.
TGCGCTTTTTCAAGGGAGGGACTGCTAGAGGTTCCATTCCCACGCCTAGCTGTTTACCCGGTTCGATCGCTTGCAGTCCATCGAGAACCGCATCGCGAACCAGGGATTCAGTTTCCCGAGACAACATTAGGCGAAAATAGTCAGCGATCGCCCGTCGTTCAGCAAGGGGGGTCATGGGTAGGGATTTAGTAATTTGTCGAACCGCAATCAGACGCTTGAGGGGGTCTGAATCCGTCAAATTCATCACGCTGGCATTCAGATGAGTTGTCTGAGAACTCACTTGATGATTGAGTGCTTGCCAGACCAGTAAAATTAGAGTGGCGAAAGTCATGATTCCCTGGGCGATCGCTGCCGTTGCGAACCAGGGACTGGGGGACTCCAGCCAAATCGAGACTGCCATATAACTTCCTAGGGTGGCAAGTCCTCCTGTACCCACAGCGATCGCCACCTGACGGTTTGCACCAATAAGAGACTGATTCAAGCGCGATCGCACCTGATGCCAATTCCATCCCTGGATCATGTAAGTCGCCAACATCACCAGGACCCCGGCCCCTGTAGCGACTAAGAGTTTCCAATTCCAAATCAACAAGGCGATCGTCACCGTCCCCCCCAACAGCCAAGTGCCGTTTAAGCGGATTCGCATCGGTGAGCCAGTTTTGTCAACAAAGCCCTGCTTCAGTAGAGGGGATGCCCTCCATAACTCGTTGACCCGTTGTTGCCACTGCGATAACCCCTTTGCCACGTTATTTTACCTATTTCGTCTGAGTCACAGAAACAAGATGGATATAGTTTACGATCAGATGGCGTTTCTGGGAATATCTTTGGATAGAGATTGGCCAGATTGGGGAAATTGCGGGGATGGGGGAAGTGGTTGCATATTTCATCGGACCGAGAAAAACAAGGAGGCCGAGCCTCTGATTAGAGCAGCAGTAGGCAGGGCTAGGGAAGAAGGAAAAAATTGATTAAGATATTTAATTACCCGACTTATTTCACTTAGTGAGTGATGAATATCTCATTTTCTCAACTACTTCAGGATAGTCTCCATCTAAAAAATAGAATAGTAATTGATTAAAGTTAGATAAAAATACTCGAATAAAGAGAACTTTTCAAATTAAATTTTACCGAATAAATAGCTCAGTTTCAATGGAATGATAAGTGGTCTGCTGTGTTAGCGCCTTTGATGAGGATTAGAAACCCTTCTTAAGGTCAGACCCAAGGCGCTAACGCACTGGAACTTAAAAGTTAGCGACTATCCAGCAAAGGAAAATCCCGCCAAGGTTAGGTGACCATCAAAGGCATAAAAGGTGACCCGATGAATGTTAGGAACATTGACGATGAGTTCAGCATTCGGGGGAATTAATGAGGGGGAACCGGCTAAATTCGGTCCGAGGGTTTCGACTTCGGCTATTTGTTCGCCTTGTTCGTTGTAAGCGGAAAGAACAGTGCGCCGAGAACTGGTTATGAGGCTATTGACCAGGTGAACGGGTTTGAGAAAGGTGACTTCGATCGCCCCGCTTTTGGGTGCACCCATGATGACAATGCGGCCTGATTTGCTGGGAAAAGCCGGATTAGAAGGAGCCAGCGCGATCGCATTGCTGAAAATGACCCCTAGGTTCTCAAATTGACGTTCTACAACTTCAAAACAGTTTAAGGCTTCTAAATCTAAAATGATGCGCCCGATTTCGGGTTCAACTAGACTCAACTCGACCGTTCCTGACTCTACATTATTCGGAAAGGAGGTCAAGGTGGAAACTTGCTTCCACTCGATCACAGAGTCATGATTCCGCTTTTTCGAGAAATCACGGCTATCGGAATTAAATTGCTCTACCATCACTGCACGTTGACGCATCATCTTATCATTCCCTGTTAAAGTTACTTCTGGCTAATTCAGATGAACCCACCCTTGCGTGTTTGAACCTAAATCAGGCGATCTCCATCGTTTCCGGTGCAATCCCGGTGCGATCATTGAACCCAATTCAGACATATCCAGGCAATGACTCCCTTGCATCACTCCACAAGGGACTCCATCACCCGTTGGGTTGCCACCGGGGTTTTCCCCTTGGGGGATTTGCCCGGTTGGTAAAGATGTTCACCCCAGAAATATTCTTTCGGGAAAAAATTAACCCTAATTTCGCGAACCGATCGCATCAGCCAAAACCACACCCTACATTCAGATTGACTTAATCCCCCGATCCAGCCATCAGTCATCAGATTGGGTTACCGACAGTCCCGAGCAAGCATGAGGGGTGACACCCCACACTGTAAATTATGTCGGATTGCGGCGATTTTAACAGCACCCTGGGAAAATTATATTCAAAACTAAAATCCCCACCAAATCCTTACAGCAGAAGCGTTTTAACCGGATATAGCCGCACTTGAGCGGATCCGGAGCTTTACGGAAACTTTATAAAATTAGATTAGGCTTGATAAATCCTTTGCATTTGCAACCCGTTTTCAGAAAGATAGCCCCGGAGAGAGGGCCTGACTCAGTAAGGCTCGATCGCCTGGGTAACGAGGAGATTGTACAGTCCCCATTGAAAAATCATCATCTTGATATGAGGAGGTAAATTGATGTTTATACCCCCCGGTTTTGACCAGGGTTCAATCGTGACCTCCCTGGGTCGCATGGTTTACTATACCAACCGCCCGGAGTTTTGGCAGGGTGGACCTTCTGCAAGTGGCGATCGCCCGACCCAACCGACATTACTCTTCCTGCACGGATTTGGTGGGGGGTCCTCCGCTTATGAGTGGTCGAAAGTCTATCCCGCCTTTGCCCCAGACTACCGGATTCTTGCCCCCGATTTAATCGGATGGGGACGTTCGGAACATCCGGAACGCAATTATCAAATTGAAGACTATCTGAGTACCTTAACCGAGTTTATCCAACAGACTTGTCCCGAACCTGTGGTGGCGATCGCCTCTTCCCTAACCGCTGCCTTCACCATTCGAGTGGCGATCGCCCATCCTGAGTTCTTCAAAAGCCTCATTTTAACCACCCCCTCGGGACTCTCCGACTTTGGGGAAAATTACAGCAGTAGCTTTTTCGCCCAACTGGTGAAAACCCCCTTCCTAGACCAACTGCTGTATCGGACGGGAATCGCCACAGAAGGCGGAATCCGCGGGTTCCTGCAAAGCCGACAATTTGCCAATCCGGACTTAATTTATCCAGAAATCGTCCAAGCGTACCTACAGTCGGCCCTAGAACCGAATGGGGAATATGCGGCCCTCTCCTTCGTGCGCGGGGACCTCTGCTTTGATTTAGCCCGGGATATTCCCCAACTCACCACTCCCACCGCCTTTATTTGGGGACGCCAGTCCCAATTTACCGGACCCGAACTCGGCAAGCGTCTCGCCAGTCTCAACCCCTCGGCAATCCGCGAGTTCATCCAGCTTGAAACCGTCGGATTAACGCCTCAATTGGAAGTGCCTGCGGTAACTATTGGTCTAATCCGCAGATTTTTGGTGGAACTCACTGAGCGATCGCCCGAATCTGCCGGGACTTAGGGTATCAGTTTTTAGAGTCCGAAACAACAAGAAACCGGGTTTCTAGCCCAGATTTTTGACAGAGTGCCAAAAAGGGGGTGAAGAAACCCGGTTTCTAACTGTTTTAAAATTGAGGCGATCGCGGCTTATGGAACCCGGACATCAATCACACTGGCATTAAAGTTATAGGTGGTACCTTCCAGTTCCATCGGCGTGCCGATTTTGACTTTGCTATTGCCCAGAACTGGGCCATCATCGGTAATTTTGGCATTTCCCGCCACGGTCATCAGTAAATTAGCGCTAAACGACTCTTCCTGCCTAGGGTCTGGTAATGCCTTAACAGAACCATCGGGTTGGGGAACTGCTAGGGTTCGGGTTAAAAGCTGTACCGATTTGACGTCAACTTGACCATAGGGCTGATTGCGGATAATTACATTGGTTTTGCCCTTTTCTTGAAATTCCCGAACCAGGGCTTCCGGGTCCCGCACACTCAGTCCCCGGACAATCAAATCAACCTCAACAGGTTTCGTGGTTACCCCACCAATTTGGGCAACGGAACCGGAAGTACCGGGAAAGAAAAAGATGCCGATGACAACCAGGAGAATGACCAAGGCAGCACCCAGGTCAAGAATGCTGATTTTGCCAAATAAGCGGCCTTGGCGATCCAAAATCTTCATAAAATCAAGTCGTCCTACTTTAGCGAGACACAACTGAGGGGTGAACTAACTTCCCTTTTCAACGGGTTGAGCCATCCCTCCGAATCCACTGGACAGAAAGAGGGGGATAGGTGGATATCTGCTGTCAGATTATCATAAGAGTTAGAAGTCTATACCAGTCTTAAAGAGGTTGGGGAATGGGTCCAAGGTTGAAACCCTTGTAGTGCGAGCATCTTGCTCGCTTTTTTGGTTACAAATCATTTAGGATTGCTGTAGGCGCGATCGCCCCAAATCTTTCCACCCCCGGATTATCAAAGCAGTCAGGGGAAAATTGTGACAAGCAAGGGCGCAAAACCTGCGCCCCTAGGGATTACCGGCGACAAGTAGCTGTATGGAACTGGGCAAGGGAGATAGCACTTAAATCCTTGGTATTGCGGCGATCTCCCTGGAGTGGGTCGTCTGGCAGTCCAAACATGGCCAACTGGATAGTCTTGGAGCTCTTTTTGGGGGTAGTGAGGATAGATTCAGCAAGTTTGTCCCGGGTAGAATTGGGAATGGGTTGATTCCGACTCGCGGTGGAACAATGGGCTGGATCTAACGGTTGCATGAGGGCGGGTAGCGAAAAAAAGAATAAAAATAGGCTAACCCTGCCTAAAAACTGGAGTTGCATCCCTGTTCTCCTAACTCATAAGGTAGGCATGGACGCTATACGGATCCTGTTGTCCAAAGTCGGGATGAATACAGGGGAAATTTTTAGGCAGGGCGATCGCCTTTGAGGGAAGAGTTATTTTCCCCAGTTCTGCGATCAAAGGTGGCAATGAATCAGCATTAGAGTTGTAGTAGATTTAGGCTTTAAATCGCTTGAACTAACACCTGCTCTCCTTCTATTTTGACTAAATAGGGCGGGAGATTTTCTTCCGCTGGACCTTTGAGAAGGGTGCCATCGGGAGAATATTCGCTACCATGACAGGGACAGATGTACTTGCGTTCTCCTGCGTTCCAATCTACCAGACAGCCTTTATGAGTACAAGTCGGATTCACGGCATAAAGGAGTTCAGCATTTTCTGGATTGCGGGTTACAGAAATGGCTCCATTTTCAAAATTTTCATTGAGAATTTGACCCTGACTCTCTAATTCGGAGACGGTCCCGACTGCCTCAAAGTTACCTGGGGTAGTCGATACTTCCGCTGCGGATTCTCCCGAGGGAGTACAGGCGGCGATCGCCATTGGCAAAAAACTGGCAACCCCACCGACACCAACCCAGCTTAAAAAATCTCGACGCTTCATAGGCTTAACTCTTGAAGAGATAAAGAATATTCCTATAATAGACCGCTTGACAAAATCTACCCAGGTCCTTCCTTTTTCCAGGAGGGCTTTGGGGATCACGATTTCTGGCGATCGCTTTTGTCCAGCTAACTTGATATGATTTGACTATTCTGGCGCTTTGGGGGGAAGGTCATGGAACGCTTAATTTCTCTATTGGGATTAATTACATTTGTGGGAATCGCTTATGCTTTTTCCGTTAACCGAAAAGCCATCCGGTGGCGAACGGTCCTCTGGGGAATTGGGTTACAACTGTTTTTTGCTCTGTTTATTCTCAGGACAAGCCTGGGTTTTGCCTTATTTAAGTTTTTAGGCGATCGGGTCAATGACTTTCTAAATTTTGCCGATGTGGGGTCTGCTTTTGTCTTTGGCGAAAACTTCAAAGAACATTTTTTTGCCTTTAAAATTTTGCCTACCATCATCTTTTTTTCCGCCTGCATTACCCTCCTCTATCACTACGGAATTTTACAGCGGGTGGTCCAGGGGATTGCTTGGGTAATGATGCGAACCATGAAAACTTCCGGGGCCGAATCCCTCTCCTCTGCGGCGAATATTTTTGTCGGACAAGTGGAAGCCCCTCTGCTGATTAAACCCTATATTGCAGCAATGACAAATTCCGAACTTCATGCGGTGATGACCGGAGGATTTGCCACCATTGCGGGTGGCGTATTAGCGGCCTATATTTCTTTTGGAATTCCCGTGGAACATCTGCTATCCGCTTCGGTGATGTCTGCACCGGCATCTCTAGCGGTTTCTAAGGTATTGTATCCGGAAACCGAAAAATCTTCCACCGCAGGCAAAATAGAAATCAACGGAGAAAGTCCTTATATCAATGCCATTGATGCTATCACATCCGGGGCAATTGAAGGGTTAAAATTAGCCTTAAATGTAGCAGCGATGTTGATTGCTTTTTTAGGATTGGTCGCCTTTTTGAATGCGGTGTTGGGATGGATGGGCAGTTGGGTGGGAATTTCTTCCCTGTCTTTGGAGTTGATTTTATCCTATATCATGGCCCCGATCGCTTGGTTGATGGGAGTTCCCTGGGCTGATGCGGAAGCGGTGGGAATGCTGCTGGGAAAAAAGACGATTTTGAATGAGTTTATTGCTTATCTGGATTTAAAACAATTGATTGAAAATCAGGCAATTTCTCCGCGTTCCGTGGTGATTGCCACTTATGCGTTATGTGGATTTTCTAACTTGGGGTCGATCGCCATTCAAATTGGTGGCATCAGCGCGATCGCACCCGATCGCCAAGGAGATTTAGCCCGATTAGGAGTCAGAGCAATGTTCGCGGGTTCCATTGCCTGTTTTATGACCGCTTGCATCGCTGGATTGTTGTTGTAAGTCGGGGGTGGACCCCACCCTAACCCTCCCCTTGCCAAGGGGAGGGGACCGGAAGGGAGGAAGGCACCGGAGTGGAGGGGGAATCTCACCCGATTCGATTTACAATGAGGGGGACTGGGGCATCGGTACAGGATGAGTTCCCCGGGACCAGAAATCGGGTGTTTTGCCTAAATTGGGGGCAAATGCCGCAGAAACGTTGTGAAAAAACCCCGTTTGTCTTGCCATGACTGTGCCGATCGCCTAGATAGAAGAACCCGTGATTCTGTCGAACCCTGAAGCGTAAAAATAAACCCGTTGACAATTGAAAGATTAATGCCTGAACTACCTAAAGATTTAGATGAGGCGATCGCCCAAGCGAAAACAGCCACCAAAGCTGCCTTAGAGGATGGATACCGACTGGTACAAGTCGAAATTGGGATTCCGGAATTGAAAGTCCAACCGATCGCCGAAGAATTTCTCCCCCTCTTCGAGGAGTTGTTTGGCGATCGCTTTAAAGTGTACTTTCCCGATGCTGGGGCCGCTGCCTTAGCCCGTCGCGATTGGGGAGAGAGGCCCTATATCATTCGCGGATTGAGTGAACCCAAAGGTCAAATGCAACCGGAAGACGAAGGATTCCTGTTTGTGGAACCCTCTGCTGTCGAAGTCAATACCCTAGAGAAAATGTGCGAACAAGCAGGCGATCGCCCCACGGTGATTCTACTGCCGAAGTTGGAAAATGTCGCTATTATCGGCATTGGTTTAGCCGGAAGACAACTGAGGGAACGATTTCTCTCCACGATTGAATCCTGCTACTACATCCAACCGAACGAAGGATATGCAGTCTTTCGCTGCTACCCCAGTCCCTGGCAAGTCTGGCTGGAAACCGGCGATACCTACAAACTCATTTCAGAAACTGCAAGCAAACCCGTCGGTGACGACTTAGAACGATTAATTACCCAAGCTACTGGTACCGTTGAAGAATCGACGGATGAAGCCGCCAACAAGCCTTTAACTGCCCCGAAAAAACCGGGCTTAATGACGAATATGAAGCGCTTTTTACGGGCATTAAGTCAATAATCGGGGAATAATAGGAACAGGACTCCAGTGCGTCCGAGTCGAAATTTATAGATAGGGACGGACTGGGGTCGTTTTTTTTACCCTAGAGCAGGAATAGCCCAGCTTGTTTACCCAGGCAACTCCATGAGCAAAATTAACTACCGACGCATTGCGATCGGGGATGTGCACGGTCATTATGAGGCACTCGTGAAACTCCTAGATGCGATCGGTCCCACCGCAGACGATCGCCTCTACTTCCTCGGCGACTTAATCGATCGCGGTCCCGATAGTGCCTCCGTGGTTAAATTAGTCCGGGACAATCAATTTACCTGCCTCCTCGGTAACCACGAACATCTTCTCATCACCGCCTGCGGCAATGGCAAAGTCAATCAAGCCGCACTCCAAGCTTGGCGCTACAGTGGGGGACAAAGTACCTTAACTAGCTATCCCAAACTCTACTCCCATCCCAGCGAAGCACTTTTAGAAGATGTCGCCTGGATGCAAACCCTTCCCCTCTATCTGGATTTGGGCGATGCCTGGTTAGTTCATGCCGGGGTTCATCCCGATCTCCCCATCCAGGATCAAGGTGCCGAAGACTTTTGCTGGATTCGCGCACCCTTCCACAATATCCGCAAGCCCTACTTTCCCACTAAACTCATCGTAGTCGGCCATACCATCACCTTTACTTTTAAAGGCATCAAACCCGGACAACTCGCTAAAGGCAACGGTTGGCTGGATATTGACACTGGGGCTTATCACCCCATGAGTGGCTGGTTATCCGCCTTCGACCTCACCCACCGCCAAGTTTACCAAATCAACCTCTTCAAAGGCAAAGTCCGCAAACTCTCTCTACAAGACGCCGTAGTTTCCATTCACCCCAAGCAAGGGGCAGTTCTTTGACCCCTTTGCGTCTTAAAATAAATGAACCGATGAATGGATGCCCCAACTAGCACTTTGTAAGGTTTTAGCCCTCAAGGACAAGAAACCGGGTTTCTTGCCGAGGTTTGTGCCAAATTGCAACAGATTTGGTTAAGAAACCCGGTTTCTAACCCGACTGTACCAACGCCCTACCGGGACTAATTCTATCTAGTCTTCCCCTCCATTCATCCATGCTGTAATGGACTCTCGACCTTCCGAAACATGATGCAACCCAGTATTTATTTTGTCTGCTACCCAGACACCAACGTACCGATTGGCGGGGTGAAAATGCTCTATCGTCACGTTGATGTTTTAAATAAAAATGGATTTTCCGCTTTTATCGTGCATGATGAGGAAGGCTTTCGATGCAATTGGTTTGAAAATAAAACCCAAATCGCTTATCTTACTCAAATCCAACTCAAGGCTAATGACTTTTTCGTGATGCCTGAAACCGCAACACCCCAAAGTGGCAATCTCTTACCGGGCCTCCGCAAAGTGATTTACAATCAAGGGTGCTATAATACCTTTAATGAATATTCTTTCGACAAACATCACTTAGAAACCCCCTATCTCTCTCCCGAAGTAGTCGCCGTCATGGTTGCCTCGGAAAATAGTTGGGATTATTTAAAGTATGTCTTTCCCCAAAAACGACTCTTTCGGATTCATCATTCTATTGATACCGACCTGTTTTACTATCATCCCGTTAAGAAAAAACAAATTTGCTGGATGGATCGAAAAATGCAACGAGACGCTAAACAGGTGATTAATATTTTAAAATTTAGAAATGCTTTAAATGGATTTGAGCTAATCCCCATCGAAAACAAACCTCAACAAGAAGTTGCCCAAATTTTCCGAGAGTCGTTAATGTTTTTGAGCTTTTGTTATTCCGAGGGCTTTTCCTTACCCCCCGCTGAAGCAATGGCTTCGGGCTGTTTAGCCGTGGGATATCATGGATGGGGTGGGAAGGAATATTTTTTACCGGATTTTTCGTTCCCGATAGAAAGTGGGGATATCATTGGATTTGCTCACACCGTCGAAAAGCTGATTGCGACTTATAATACCCAACCTCAGATTTTAATGGAAAAGCATAAAAAAGCAGCAGATTTTATTAAAACCAATTATTCCGCAGAACAAGAAGAACGGGATATTGTCGCCGCTTGGCGGGAGATTATCACTCTAAATAAGGGATAATTCATTGCCGGAAGATTTAATCATTTTACATCTTGTTCGCTCTTCATTGAAGTGAGCAAGATGCTCAGGTTCTTAATAGCTATCTGTACCTCATAACTGGGGGAACCGCTATATCCTGTTTTAATTAGAGTGGTGGCCTCTCGCTCAAAAATAGTTGCTTCAGGGGGAATACTTGAGGGGAACTTTTTTTATATCAACTTATGTTTAGGCGATTGTAAAGAATGCAATTTTTTATAGGATAATCTAAATTTAGCCGTTGGTTTCAGGGATTTCAGCCTGAAATAGTTGTTGTAACCAGTCTGCAAAAACTTGGGCGATCGCAGACTCCCTCCGCAAAACCCGCGCCGTAATTGCCAGTCCCATCGGCATTCCTGGAGTCTCCTGCCATGCCAACCAAGTATGAATCAGCGCCTTTGCACGATGAATTTCTCCATATCGGTTGAGTCCATCTCTTTCAATTTCTCTTAAAATCTCTTCCGCTTTCGGACGCAACTTATCATCTTCTGGCATCAACAATGCTACAAAATCCTCTAACATTCCCGGCAGTTGATTATTCGGCATCACCCAAACTCCCACCCGCTTCAAAAAAAGATTTTTCGGTTGATAAACCCACCCCTTTTCCTGTGGTGAATCGGGGATATCTGACTCGGGATAACCGCTGGCACTCAACTTACCTCTAATCGATTGCCATCGCGCGGCTAAATCTTGGTCCGCATCCACTACGATTCCCAAGATTCTTAAATTCTCTTCCTTCAATTTCACGGGCAAACCATCTAATAGGTTCTTGACCCCTTCTGCCCCTGGTTCAGGAAATTTTACCTCAAACGTATTGGGGATATTGATATTATATTGTTTACATAAGTTACAAATAACGTGGTAGTCATTTTTGCCTTCAACTAATAGCTGATTGGGAGGCGTTAAGTTTTTAGATCGTTTCCCCATCACCGTCAGGGCTATTTCATTCTAAACAACTCCTTAATTAGTTTAAGGCCAAATCCCGCCAGACGTTGGGCTTGAGCCATATTATGAAATCCATAATCGCGGTATATGTTCAGTGCAAAATTTCGAGCGACCGCCCAAATTTGAACCAAGGGTTTTGTTCTTATACGAGAAGCATCTTCACCCATCGTTACATCCCGGACATAATGAACTTTGTTTTCGACTCCCCAATAACCTCGAATTCGCTTGGCAAATTCTTCAGCCGTTTCCATCAAAGAAGAAACATAAAAACGAACTTCAACACTTGTTTCAATAATATTTGCTCGATGGACTTCTCGGTATGACTCAACACGAATCAAGGTCTTTAGTCCAGGAAACTCAGGAATTTTATCTAAATTATTACTAATGCTGACCGTGCGTTTTTCAACTCGACCATGACCAACATTGTTCGATTCATGAGTCTGAATAGCTTCAAAATTGGCTTGGACTGCTTCGAGTAGACCTGATTGGTTGCCTTTGAGGGCCCCAATGTAGTCATTGCCGCTTTCTACAATGACTTGAGCAGTTTTTTTTGGGTACTGATTGCATCAAAAGCGAACACTACACCCTTAAGGGCCATTTCTTTGATAAATGCGGGTAAAGCGGTGATTTCATTAGTTTTTGAATCAACTTCGTAGGGGTCAAGAATTAGCCCTCGTTCTACGATGTAGGCACTTGCCTTCCATAATGGCCGGATGAGAATCTACATTAACGTCGTCATTAATGGCTTCATAAGACCCTCGTAAAACTTTGCCGTCCACTGCAATAGTTTCGCTCTCTATTGGAGTAATCCCAAAAAAACGAGATAAACAGGCTGAGTAGCGTTGCTGCTCAATTCGTAATACCGTTCGTCGAATCGTACTGTAAGAGGGTAAGCGGTTTTTCTCAGGTTTAAATACTTCCAAGAGTTCATCATGGTAGGCTTTTAACCAATCTCCAATCGCTATAAACCCCCGATTTCCAGCGGCAACACCGAGGGTAAATAAGGCTAGACAGAGGCTTTGTTTATGGCGCTTGCCTGCTTGCCGTCGGCAATCCTCCAGATCGGCAAATGCTTCAACAATGGCTATCTGAGACATTTTGAACTGACCCCTCGGTGAGATTACTCTGGTATTCTATCATGTCTTAGACTAGAATGAAATAGCCCTGCCATCACCGTACCTCAATTCCGTAATCGACTGCTTTTTCTAATTGCTCCGCTGGATAATCAATAGCGCGAATTAATTCACCCCGCCAGCTTAACCGAAATAATTTTCCTACATCACTTTCTGGGGTTTCGCTTAACGCTGCCGCAAAACCCCTCACACAATCCCAACTGTGAGTAGTTGCAAAAATCTGGATATTCAATTCTTGGGCAATTTCTATGAGTAATCTCCACATATCTGCCTGAACATCATAATACAATCCGCTTTCGATTTCATCAACTAGCAAAATTCCATTTTCAACAGTCACCGCAGCCATGACTAGATTTAACATTTGTTTCATTCCCTCGCCCATGCTCCCCAAGGTAACGGGATGCTCTCGGCCTCGCAGTTTGATGAGAACCCCACTGGCAGTCGTTGTCCCTCCAATAAAACTAAATCGTTCAATGTCCGGTTCTAAAATTTGCAATCCCTTGATGATCTGCTCTTCTTTGGGAGTGAGGGCAATCTCATTCCACATTTCGACTAGGGTAACCAATTTGAGCCGTTCGAGGGTCATTAAAACGCTCTGTCGAGACTGGAAAAGAGGAGGATCAGAACGAGTTAACCCCCGGAAATCGCTGGAAGTTATTCCCTTAGCAGTGACTTTTGTTGCGTGATAAATTGTTTGCTTTTCTTGGGTGTGGGATACTAATAGATTATAATTATTTATGCGAAGTGCTTTAGTTACGAATTCAGGCAAGTTTAATCCCTCCATATATTCGGGAGTAGGATAAAGTTGCAGTACAAAGGATTGTAAATCATCACTTTTGGATTCAATGCACAGAGTGGCTTCACTTGTCAATATTTCCTGATAAAATAAAGTTTTAATTTGATGCTCTATCTCTGGCTCATCACCCCAGCGGTCGGGAACCAGGAGGAACTGACCTCGCGGACCTAGAACCTCATCAAAAACCTCGTTAATGTTATCCGGATTCACTAACAAATGAATCGCTTCTAACAAGCTGGTTTTGCCACTATTGTTTGGGCCCACTAGCAGGTTGACTCGCGCTAACCCGTCTATCTGAAAGTCTTTGAACATTCGATAATTTTTTAGGCTGATATCGCGTAACATAAGGACCTCTAAGTTGTGGATATTCTTCTATTCTAGTTTAGGAAACGATCGCCGATTCGATCGCCCCTTCTGCATCATGCACGATCGCCCGTAACTCCTCCAACATCGGCTGTTTTACCCCTTCCCACAAACCGCGCTGATTCGCCTCTAACAACCGTTCCGCCATATCGCGCAACGCCCAAGGATTCTTCTGATGGATAAACTTCCGCACTTTGTCATCTAACAAATATGCCTGGGCCACCCCTTCATACATAAAATCCTCTACACAATGTGCAGTTGCATCGTAGGCAAACAAAAAATCTACAGTAGCGGCCATCTCAAACGCACCTTTATACCCGTGGCGCATCACTCCCTCAATCCATTTCGGATTCACCACTCGCGATCGATACACGCGGTCAATTTCCTCCTGTAACCGGCGAATTTTCGGCTTTTCGGGCAGAGAATGGTCGCCAAAATATGCCACCGCATCCGTGCCTCGCACTGCCCGCACTGCCGCTAATAACCCCCCTTGAAACTGATAATAATCATCTGAATCCAGTAAATCATGTTCCCGATTATCTTGATTATGTAAGACAATCTGCATCTGTCCTAACCGTTGTTCAAACGCTTCTGGGGCGGACTGTCCATTGCCCATCCCTGTATAAGCGTAACTACTCCAATTAATATAGGCCCGGGCCAAATCTGCGTCAGTAGTCCAGTTCTGCCCTTCGATTAATCCTTGTAATCCCGCGCCATAAGCGCCCGGTTTTGACCCGAAGACTCGATACCGCGATCGCCGGTTTGCCTGTTCCGGAGTCAACCCCAACCCTTGCCATTTCTCACTTTCTACCAGCACTTGCGCCGCCAAGGGATTATCCGTTGCCGGTTCCTCCATACTCGCCACTGCTTCCACCGCGCGATCGAACAAATCAATTAAGTTAGGAAAGGCATCGCGGAAAAATCCGGACACTCTCAAAGTGACATCGACTCGCGGACGCCCCAAAACCCGAACCGGCAGAATTTCAAAATCAACCACGCGCCGGGAGGGTCCATCCCAGATGGGGCGCACCCCGAGCAAGGCGAGGGCCTCGGCAATGTCATCGCCCCCGGTTCGCATGGTGGAGGTCCCCCAGACGGATAATCCCAGGGTTTGTGGATATTCCCCATTTTCCTGAGTGTAGCGCTCGATCGCCTCTTCTGCGGCCCTCCGTCCTATATCCCAAGCAGTTTCGGTGGGAATTGCCCGAATATCTACGGAGTAAAAATTGCGTCCTGTTGGTAACACTTCGGGACGCCCTCGGGTGGGTGCACCGGATGCGCCACTGGGGATATATCGCCCCTCAAATCCGCGCAATAATTGAGTGATTTCTTCGGAAGTTCGTTGCAATGCCGGAAGTAAACAATCCCGAATCCAATCTAATTCTTTTGCTGTATTAGTGTCGGGTTTGGGGAGAATTATTTCACCCGTCGGGTTGATAATTTGGGTGACTAATGCTGCTGCTTCTTCTTCTAAAAAGGCGATCGCATCTCCAATGGTCCGACGAGAAGAATTAGGCGTCAATTCTGGCAAAAATTCCGCCGGATTACTGGTAAGCGGGTCAAAGTCGAGTCCTTGATCCGCTGCTAAAGCGCGGGTCAGTCCGAGGCGACTGCCTCCGGGATGTCTGGCGATCGCCACAATTAAATCCACCAGTTGCCGCCCTTGGGGACATTTTCCAAAAATATGCAGTCCATCTCGGATTTGCGCTTCTTTTAATTCACACAAATATCCATCCAAATTGGCAATTAATGCGGTAAATTCTGGATCGGACTCCGTAGAAATGGATGGATTATCCCAAGATGCTTTTGTATCCAAATGTTGGTTTTTTACCAGTTGAATCAGGCGACTGCGAATCGGTTTTAAGCGAACCGGGTCTAAACTTTGGGCTTCATAATATTCATCGATTAACCCTTCGAGTTGTTGCAGGGGACCGTATAATTCCGCCCGGGTCATGGGCGGAGTTAAGTGGTCAATAATTACCGCTTGCGATCGCCGCTTGGCCTGTGAGCCTTCTCCTGGGTCATTCACGATAAACGGATAAAAATGCGGCATCGGTCCCAGGGCAACTTCTGGGTAACAATTTTCCGATAGGGCGATACTTTTTCCCGGTAACCATTCTAAATTGCCATGTTTGCCGACATGAGTAATTGCCTGTGCACCAAAGCATTCTCGAATCCAATAATAATAGGCTAAATATTCATGCGTTGGTTCTAAATCCGGGGCGTGGTAGTTCAAACTGGGGTCGATGTCGTATCCTCGGGATGGTTGAATTCCGATAAAGATATTGCCCAATTGAATTCCAGGAATGGGGAAAGTTTGGGTTTCCAAAGTCAGGCGATCGCCAAGGTTTTGTCCCCAGCGATTCTCAATGCCTTGGCGAACGGGTTCCGGCAAGGTTTCAAAATAGGATTGATAGTCTTTCCCAGGCAAAACTTGGCGAATTTTTCTCAATCCTTCCCCTTCCGGGTCGTTGGTGACTCCCGCAGTGAGGAGGCGAATCAATTCGTCCCCTGTAGTGGGGATATTTTCCACCCAATACCCGGCATTGTGGAGGGCGTTGAGGATTTCAATACAACTTGCCGGGGTATCCAAACCCACCCCATTGGCGAGGCGTCCATCTCGGTTGGGATAATTGGCCAGAATTAAGGCAATTTTGCGCTGACTGGGGGGAGTTTGGCGGAGTTTGACCCAGTTGGCAGCGAGATCGGTGACGAAATGAATGCGATCGCCCAGGGGTTCGTACATCACCACCGGGGTCTCCAGTTTTACATGATTTTCTTGTAGCGTCTTAAACGACACCACCCGAGTAATAATTCGGCCATCCACTTCCGGAAGGGCAACATTCATCGCCATATCCCGGGGGGAAAGTCCCTGAAAACCCGATTCCCACTGTTGCTGAGTGCCGCCACTGAAAATTACTTGCAAGACGGGGACATCGAGGGTTTCCCAGAATTTCAGGTCTGGGTTAGCAGAGTCTTGGGTACTGGGTAAACTCTGGACCGCTTGACCGATCGCAAACCCTGTGGTATTTAATATTATCTGCACGGTTTCAGCGTGAGGGGGTTGCAGATAGGTTAACAGTTCAGCTTGGACATCTTGATCGCGTAAAGAAGAGACAAATACCGGCACCGGGTCTAAGTGGCGATCGCGCAACCCTTGACAAAGTGCATCAATCGGGGCAGTATTTCCAGCCAGGTAATGAGCCCGATAAAATAGAATCCCTACTTTGGGAAATGAGGGGGATAATTCAGCGGAATTTAAGCCAGATTTAAAATTAACCGATCGCGTGGGATTGAGAGTTGTTTCTTCTGGGGTGAACGGTTCATTGGGAAGTCCAAATCTGGCGGATTTCCAAGGATAAAGTCCCACCCGAGGGATTGGCATGGGTGGGGCAGGATTATATTCTCTTTTTAAACAAACCTGGGCGATAAATTGGAGCGCATTCACTAGATTATCGACACCGCCTTCGGTAAAATATTGCCAGACTTGGTTGACCACAACCAGGGGAACCGAGGAATGACCGATTAAATCGGGGTCACCGGCATCATCGCCGGGAATCACAATCAGGTGAGCCCCTGTATTTTCCACCGTTTCTCGAACGACTTCCAACCCGTAGGACCAATAAGCACGTCCTCCCAGCAATCTCAAGACAATTACCTGTGCCTCGGAGAGGACCTCCATTGCATAAGTATCGATACTCAGTTGCTGTTGCAGTTGCAACAGATTGACCACCCGCAAATCGGGAAAGTCGGGGGGGAGGTGGGGGAGGGCCTGGGCGATCGCTTGAATATCCGTATCCGCCGCCGTCACGATCGCGACGGGTGCCGGAGTCTGGGAGACCAAAATCACTCCCTCTTCCTGCGGGTTCCAACCTCCTGGGGTAGCAGCTAGACGATGCATGAGAGTCTCCTGAAGCGATCTAAGTACAATGGCACAGTCCATCGTACCAAACCCCAGGGCAGACGCAGCCCCAGAACTTCTAGGGTGTCAGTACAGGAGTTAGGTAGACTACCAGGTTTCTGGACAAAATCTCTGCTGAGGTGGCAGGGAATCTCCCTCAGAATCCCTGTTTCTTGTCCTATCTATCTCATCCCGTTCCGATGCCCTAGAGGCATTGATCAATCAATCCGGGATAAATCCGCAATCGAGTCCCTGGCAATTTTTCTTTAAGATAGAGATAACTCTATGTTTATTATTCCGAAAAAATACTGATATGGATTAAAAGTCAAACTGTCCCCAGTCTTAGGTCTATCTTCTAAAGAAAAGGTGAAGAGTACAAAAAACCTAGAATTTCCGACCCAAAACTTGAAAAATCACCCTACTATAGCTAATAAGCCAGTAAGTAGAGATTTATTGAACTTTTTCTTAGAAATCTCAGGTGAAGCCGCTTTAGGGCAAGCTACACCGGGTGATTCTAAAACAATAGAATTGGGGAATGTTTGAGGGCATGGTCAAGGACGAGCCTTTCCCCCGGAAAATCCCCCATCGCATTCAGCTTTTGCCAATAGGCGCTTAAAATATGCCGACCTTAGAAGTCTCACGAAGAACTTTATCCCATAACACCTTTGAGCAGTTGCGCCAGTTGTTACAGCAGCAGGGAAAACGCCAAGGGTCAGTTGTGCTGACTGAATCGGTCCTCGGTAGCGAAGAAATTCCTTCGGATCACCCTTGGCAATGGTTTACCCTAGTCCTCTCGGAGGAGTTTAGGGTGTTGCTGTTGGGGGGACCTGCTGAGGGGACGAATGCCGATCGCCCGGATCGCATCGGGACTCTCGCGCCACCCATCGAAGGGCGATCGCCCCAGGTGGAAGTCGGTTTAACCTTTGAACCCGCACAGGTGGCCGCATTTGTAGCCCGGTTAGAGCAATCGCCCCTCGTCAATCTCGATCGCGATGAACTCGAAGGCACTCATCACAACCTCCAACCGAATAATCCCCAACTCCAGAGCGAATTTACCCTCTCGGCGATCGCTTTGCTCACTGCCGATGATTTCCGCCCCAGTGCCAGTTATGCCTCCGATAGCTGCGTCTCCATCTGTCAACCTGTAGAAAATGCCCTGCACCACCAAATCGAACAAGAGCGACTCTTAAATCAAGTCACCACCCAGATTCGGCAGAGTCTGGAACTGCCCACCATCTTATCTACTGCCGTGGAACAGGTGCG
The DNA here is from genome assembly GCF_025370875.1 of Laspinema palackyanum D2c. Taxonomy (NCBI): domain Bacteria; kingdom Bacillati; phylum Cyanobacteriota; class Cyanophyceae; order Oscillatoriales; family Laspinemataceae; genus Laspinema; species Laspinema palackyanum. The sequence goes on along the minus strand of NZ_JAMXFD010000015.1, from coordinate 75,457 downwards.
TCATTTCCTCCAGGTAGATCGATTGGCTATTTTTCAATTTAACCCTCAAAATTCATCGCGAACCGTAAACTCCGGCAATGGCAAACCGTCCCCAGAAAAACCTCGTGAATCTTTCCACCTTTGGGACGAAATCGAGTCCGTCTCGGAAGAGTTAGAGGGTGAGGATGCTGACTTTCTCTATGAACAATTTCCCACCCAAGCAAAACCGGAACTCGGCGCTATCACTTACGAATCCCGAGCATCCGACGAGGTTCCCTCCCTCCTTCAAGTTCAAAATGAAGGGGGTTCTTTTCTGCCAGGACCAGAATTTAGAGATCAATATTATAAAGGATTTATTCAGGCGATCGCCGACGTTTCCACCGCCTCAAATTTATCCCAAAACAGTTTAAAAATTCTCCGAGACAATCACATTCAGGCCCAATTAATTGTCCCGATCATTGTTCAGGATAACCTCTGGGGACTGTTAATTGCTCATCAATGTTTTGAAACCAGATTTTGGCTCCCCAGCGAACAAGACTTTCTTAAACATATTGCCGAACATTTAGCCTTAGCCATTCACCAAGCCGAACTGTACGCTCAAGTCAATCGCCAAAAAAAAACATTAGAAGAACGAGTCATCGAACGCACTCATGACCTCCACGATGCCCTAGTCGCTGCTGAATCTGCCAATCGCGCCAAAAGCGAATTTTTGGCAACCATGAGTCACGAATTGCGAACGCCTTTAACCTGTGTGATAGGGATGTCTTCTACCCTATTGCGCTGGTCCTTTGGACAAATGAGTGTCAAACAGCAGGAATATCTCAAAACCATTCATGATAGTGGCGAACACCTCCTAGAACTGATTAATGACATTCTGGACTTGTCTCAGTTAGAAGCAGGCAAAGCCATTTTAAAAATCACCGAATTTTCCTTGACTAAACTCGCCCACCAGTGCTTGCAAAGCGTCGCCCCCAAAGCGGTTGAAGCCGGATTAGAACTAGAAATGACCCTGGCCTTAGAGGGTCAAAAAAACGACCTTTGGATCGCCGATCGCCGTCGCGTGCAGCAAATTATCTTAAATCTCTTAAACAACGCGATTAAATTTACCCCCAACGGAGGAACGGTTACCCTGCGAGTTTGGAGTGAGAGCAAAAATGTGGTATTCCAAGTGGAAGATACTGGCGTCGGAATTCCCGAAGACCAACAATCCCTACTCTTCAAAAACTTTCAACAATTGGATACCTCCTACCGTCGTCAATATGGCGGGACGGGACTCGGACTCGCTTTAACGAAACAACTCGTCGAACTTCATGGGGGATGGATTGAAGTACAATCCACCGTGGGCGAAGGTTCTATTTTTACCGTCCATCTGCCTGCGGCGCGGTTATTATCTAACTCCAATTCTCCGAATCGTCTGGGTGATTCCTTTAGTTCAGAACCCCTACAAGGTCGCATCATTTTGATTGAGGATTGTGAGGAGAGTGCTACCCTGATTTGCGATATTTTAACCACCGCTGGTTATCAGGTGGTATGGATGATTGATGGGGCGACGGCACTCGAACAATTTGAACTCCTGCAACCCACTGTGGTAATTCTGAATTATGACTTAGGGAGCATGAATGGATCGGAACTGATCCAGTCTTTGCGTCAGTCCCCGGCGCGGGAACCTCTGAAAATTTTAGCGTTAATTGGCCTAGAAACCGGGGAAGATAAAGACCCGGCTTTTGAAGCAGGGGCGGATGATTGTTCCCCGAAACCCATCGCTCCAGAACAGCTCATTAATCAAGTGAATGCCTTGTTTCACTCTTGTAGAGCGCTCAATCAACCCGAAAGAGGGGAAATTGGGGCGAGTAAATAAAGTTTCTAACAACCCGCACCCATGCATGGTGGGGAGGAAAGCGGACGAAGCCCGCGCAGGCGGGCTAAGAGATACAAACTACTTTTAAGAACAGGATTTTGGGATAAATACGGTAGGATTTTATCGCCTGTTGCTTGAATAAGCTAGAGTTAATTTCATCTCTTGAAATTTTATCTAAATCCAGAGTATTTAACGGATTAATGAACGAACAACTCTCTGAAAAATCGTTGAATTTGACCGATGCGATCGCCCCTTTGGAGGGTGGATTAATTGTTTCCTGTCAGGCTCCTCCAGATTCTCCCTTGGCTGAACCCTCGATCATTGCCGCAGTCGCCTTGGCATCGGTTCGCAATGGAGCCGTGGGGGTCCGCATCGATACCCCCGCTCATATCAAAGCCGTGCGCTCTCTGCTCGGTGCCACCATTCCCATTATCGGGCTCTGGAAACAATCCATCCCCGGATCCGAAGTCTACATCACCCCGCAATTTCATCATGCCGAGGCGATCGCCGCTAGTGGTGCCGATATCATCGCCATCGATGCCACCGATCGCACCCGTCCCCAGGATGAAACCCTCTCCAATCTGATTACCGCTATTCACACCCACCTCGGAAAACCCGTTATGGCAGATGTGGATACCCTCGAATCTGCGATCGCTGCCGCCAATTTTGGAGCCGATATCATTGGCACCACCCTCTATGGCTACACCCGCGCCACCCAACACTCCATTCCTCCCGGGTTCGATCTCCTCGCCGAAATCCGCAAAACCATCAACGGATTCCTGATTTGTGAAGGGGGTATCAGTTCCCCGGAAATGGCAAAACGCGCCCTCAATTTGGGCGCGAATGCCGTCGTTGTCGGCACGGATATTACTGGCATTGACCTCAAGGTTCAAGCCTATCAAAAACATTTGAATTTGAGTTAAAAACCCGCACCCTCAAGGACTCTGTTGGCGAATCAAGAAAGAGACCTCTCCCCAAACCCCTCCCCTAAGAGGGGAGGGGCTTTGATTCTCCCCCTTCCCTCTTAGGGAAGGGGGTTGGGGGGTTAGGTCTCCCGATCGCCAACAGAATCCTCAAGGTTGGGGGTTTTTATAGACTTAGACTGACTTCAGTTTGGGCTAACTCCCTAAAACCCTCATTCTTGCTGCCGTTTGACAATAATCATCCTCGACCCAACCACGGGACTGCGAGCCAACAAATTCCCCTGGGAATCAGCAATTTCCACGGTTCTAAAATCCAATTCTTTCCCCCGCTCGAAGATTTGCGAGGCTAACTTATCTTGGCGAGAAGCGGTGATATTGTACCACTCATCGCTAATTCGCACGAGCAACTCAGAGGCCCCAAAATTAGCTTGAATCGAGGCGATCGGAATATCTGCATCCTCAGTGACTTGTGCAACTTGGCTCTGAATTGCCGCAATTAGGGTTTGTTCCGGGGTTAAGGGAGCCGGTGGCGTTTCCACCACGGGAGGCGCTTTTTTAGGCCGGGGTGTCTCTTTTGGGGTGATGATTGGGGGTGGTTCTTTCTTAACGGAAGGGAGTTCTGGTGCCGTGGTGGGAACCTCGGAAACCGGGGGGAGATATGCTGGAGGCATTTCTGAGACTTCCGATGATGCAGGAGGGGGAACTTGTGCCACTTCTGCGGGTTTGGGGAAGAGAACGCTGGTTGTCGTCCAAGTAATGATCACGACAATCAAGGCGATCGCCCCAGTTAATCCCCAATCGGACAAGGTTTGATTGAGTGCCGTCGGCAACAGGGCGCGAATCGGCGCTAAAATCTGGGATAAAACCGTTGGCTGCCGTTCTACCCCAAGCCCCTCTATCCTAACTTGGGCGGGCGTCTGGGATGGGGTCATCGGTTCCGCTTCCAGGGTCTCGACGACCCCCTCTAAGAGTTGAATAATCGAGCGCAATGAGGCGATCGCCAGCGCTTTGAATCCCGATGGTGGAGGTTTTGGCGCAGGCGGCACAGGTGGAGAAGAGTTTGCTGGTGTTGGGGTTTGAGGGTCAGACTCGGGAGGAGTTGGCGGATCTTGGGACATCTTGTTCTAGGCGATCGACGAGGACAACAGGGAATACTTTAAAGATGCGGCCATCCTTGGATTAATCTATCATTTTGTTTGAAATGTCCGCTAATTCTTGCAAATTCCCCAACCCATGAACCAGACACGCCGAGAATTTTTACTGGCTGGACTTAGTGCCTTAACCTTTGCTATCCTAGGCAAATCTCTCAGGGGGCTAACGAAAGAGAGGTCAGAGACTGAGTTGGATTTGATACCACCATCCCCAGATACCTTGCTGCTGCGTTTCGTCGCCGTGGCAGATACGGGTGCGGGTAATGAGGGTCAATATGCAGTCGGACGGGCGATCGCCCGCTACCATGAGCAGAATCCTTTCGATTTAGTCTTGCTCGCCGGGGATAATATCTACAATCATGGCGAAATTGAGAAAATAGCGCGCGTCTTTGAGCAACCCTACCGATCGCTCCTCGATGCCCAGGTTAAATTTTATGCCTGTTTGGGCAATCATGATATTAAAACCAATAATGGCAATGATCAAGTCCAATATCCGGGCTTTAATATGCGAGGGCGTTACTATAGTTTACGCCGGGATCAAGTCGAGTTTTTTGTCCTAGATACCAACCGAAATGCCGATTGGCAGAATCAATTACCTTGGTTAGAGACTCAACTCGAACAGAGTGATGCACCGTGGAAAATTGTCATGGGACATCATCCTCTCTATACCTCGGGGTTACATTTAGGCAGTCGGTTTCTCCGTCGGAAACTGATGCCTTTATTCCTAGAATATGGGGTTTCACTCTATATTAATGGACATAATCATAACTACGAACGAAGCCGCGCGATCGGGAATACCACCTATTTAACTTGTGGTGCTGGTGCAAAAACCCGACGGGTAGGACGTTCCAGTTGGACAGCGCGATCGGCGAGTCAACTGAGTTTTGCAGCGGTGGAAATTTACAGCGATCGCCTTCACATCACCGGCATTGACCAAAATAACCGAACCTTCGACCGAGGTGCGATCGCAATCCTATGATTTGTAATTAAAATAGTAAGCAATAATGCGGCATCATTTCCCACCCCAACTTCAATCATTTCCCCTGTTCGTAGTAACGACTTCAGTCGTTTCTTCTCCAAAAGTCCCACCATTTCCCCTTGTTCGTAGTAACGACTTCCGTCGTTCCCCCTCCAATAGTTCATCATCATCCCAACACCACATCAATAAGATGTCACAACCACTTCAGAAATTTTCCCGCGATGAGTTCCTTTGGAATTAATCGATCGCGCTGCTGAAACTTCATGAATCCGAAACTCCTGGTAAAGCTCTCGAATAAACGGACAATCCGAATTAGACAGCATCACTTTTACCTGGCGCTTCGCCAGTTTAGCAAACACATCGCGTAATCGAATTTGGTCCTCTTCCTTAAAATTATAGCGACTGTACGAGGTAAATTGACTCGTATTGCTCAGAGGATAATAAGGCGGGTCAAAATAGACAAAATCTTGGTCAGTTTTGGCCTCCTCCAGCACCTTATCAAAATCCCTAATTTCTAATTTCACCGACTGCAAAGCCTGGGAATCCGCCCGCAGTAACTCCGCATTACAAATAGTGGGATTTTTATATCGGCCAATCGGCACATTAAATTCCCCTTTGGAATTTTCTCGATATAATCCATTAAAACAAGTTTTGTTTAAATAAATAATTCGAGCCGCTTTTTTAACCAATTTGCGGTTTTTCTGCGCTCTAATTTGATAATAATATTCAGGATTATGTTTAGCTTGATGAAATTCTAACTCCTTGATTAAAGCCTCTACGTCAGTTTGAACGCAGCGATACATATTAATCAACTCTTCATTAACATCGGATAACACTGATTTAAACCCCGATGAATGCTCTTGAAATAAATAGAAAAAAACTGCACCACCCCCTAAAAATGGCTCGTAATAATTTTTAAAATGGGGGGGGAATAGGGGTTGATATTGTTGAATCAGTTGGGTTTTACCCCCAGCCCATTTTAGAAAAGGACGGGGTAAAACTGTTAATGCAGTCGTCTCGTTCATCTATACCTAAAACCGTATCTAATTTTGTAGCAACGGCCTCCCTTTTGGGTGAACCGACTTCAATTGATAAACTCAAGGATTGCCCTTGATATTGTTTTGCTGGAGTTGGGATCAGGGAAATAAGGGGTAATCCCGGTTGGGCGATCGCACCCCAGGAAACGAGTCCCCTCAACGGCACCTCCCCGCCTTTCCTGCACGACTCCAGCGCCCTTAACCAGGCAATTTTGGGGCAATTTGGGGTCGTCTCAATCCCAACCCAACTCCAAAAGCTAATGAATCCCTAACATACCACGATCGCGACTGGAATTCTGCGGTAGATCCCCTCGGGGAAACCCAGGAGTAATCATTGATACGACAGTTTAAAACCGATTTTGGCATAATGAGGGGGGAGTCCCCATTCCCTTAACGGGAGTGACCCACTCCTTCAGAGGACTTCTCCCTCGAATTGTCTCAATTCGTATCAAAACCCTGAGTCCTTTCGGTCTAAAATAGATACGCCCACTGCAATCTAATTGCAGGGTAAGCGGGTTGAATCAGTCAGATAGATCCATCCTTTCTCCCGAAAGCGCGATCGCTGCTTCAACTGAGTCCTTGATTACGATCATGTATTTTTCAGGAGGTTTCCCAGATGGATTCTCAGGACGTTATCCAAGCCATAGATCGCATTTTACCCGACCCTCAAATCTTTACCGATGTCAATAATATGTTGAAAAAATACCGAGCGTCGGGGCAGAAAAAAGTCCAACTAGAAGATGAAGATATAAGTGTCGCTATCCCAGAAGATGTCAAAATTGATATTGTAACAAAAGCCTTTTTTAATGAATATTTTGATATTAATTTAGGAACAGGTTATCGGGTTCAAGTGGCAATGGGTGGAATTCAAAAACAAAAACGCGGGAGAGTCTATCCAGAAATCTGCTTTGCCACGTTATTTTATGATTCCACCGGAAAAATGTTAATGATTGATTTTCATCAAAATATGATATAATTAGCCCTTTACATAGAAAATTTATCTAACCTAAATGACTAAGCCCAAGGTATCCCGTTGAGAACAATGGAGGGGCGGGTGGATTGAATAGGTCTGGATACAACCGCAGCGATGGTCGGTGCAATTTCCAGGGCCTACCTCGGACTCGATGCAATTCCCCCAGAACTGGCGGCGAATCTGAATGATCCAGGGACTTGGAAAATTACTGAACGGGTGCAACTCGCGGAACAATGCTACGCGGTACAATGCAAACAGTCTTAGCCGCTCCTGTTGTTGAATCTGAATTTTTATGTTTGATGATTTTTGGAGTAATATCCTTCGCTACCCGCGCTATTTTGTCACGATCATTCTGGGTATCTTCTTTGCCCTGTTCGGTTGGGTTAAGCCCCTGTTGCAAAAACCCGTAACTGCGATCGCCTTAGTCACTTTAGTTGTGACTGCCCTAATTTTTGTCGGGTTGACCTTACGAGGGATGTTGGGATTGACCGTAACCTAGAGCATCGGGACAGTTTTATTTAGATCCCAGAGATCAGAAACCGGGTTTTTGACCCAGATTTTGCCTCAAATTTAAGTACGCCTCCGGTCCCCTCCCCAAGACACAGGGGAGGGTTAGGGTGGGGTCCTCCTGACCTGGCCTAAGCCAAGTCACGCGGAATGAGTGGGTCAATGGTGTCGGCGGGGACGCGGTTTGCTGTTGTAGCGGTAGCACGGATTAAAACTCTACACTAAAAACAGGTGGATGCCTTCAAGTGCCACCCAAACCGATGAGTATCATGCAAACAAGGGAATCAATATTATGGCTACCGATCGTCGAGTAGAGCGTGTCGCGTCCTTGATTAAGCGCGAAGTCAGTTTAATGTTAATCGGCGACATCAAGGATGACCGAGTGGGTGCGGGAATGGTGAGCGTTACTGATGTCAACGTCTCCGGTGACCTCCAACACGCCAAGATTTTCGTCAGTATCTATGGCAGTGACGAAGCGCGCGCCGAAACAATGGAAGGACTACAAGCCGCAACTGGATATATCCGCAGGGAACTCGGTCACCGAGTGCGATTGCGTCGGACTCCAGAGGTGATATTTTTAGAAGACCGATCCATTGAACGCGGGACGCGCATCTTGACACTGCTCAATCAGATCAGTGAAGAACGCAAACAGCACAATCCTGACGCGGATGAGGAAGATATGGATCTCAACGAGAGCGAAATTTCAGAAACTGAGGCTTAATCTGTGGATATGTCGGATCTGATCCCGGCACTGCCGGATCTCGAAACCCTATCGTTAGAAGAACAGGTGGCGCAGTTGTTCGTGGTGCGAGCATCTGGACATCTGTTTGACCACCAAATTGAATATCCCGATTGGGAACCCTCAGCGGCCCAGTTGCAGAAGCTGTTGCAGGAACAGCGCGTGGGGGGCGTGATTTTGGTGGGAGGCAGTGCGGGTGATTTGATGTTGCGATCGCAGCAATTGCAATCCTGGGCCAAGTATCCCCTGCTGATTGCTGCCGATATCGAGGAAGGTGTCGGACAGCGATTTGCCGGTGCAACTTGGTTCCCCCCACCAATGGCGATCGCCAAGATTGCCGCAGAAGAACCCTCGAAAGCTCAGGGTTATGCCACCGCAATGGGAGCTTATACCGCCCAGGAAGCTCTCGCTGTCGGGATTAATTGGGTCCTCGCCCCGGTGGTGGATGTGAATAACAATCCCGAAAACCCGGTGATTAATGTCCGGTCTTTTGGGGAAAATTCTGAAACCGCCAGTGAGTTAGCTTTAGCCTTTATGCGCGGTGCACAGAAGTATCCGGTCCTCACCTGTGCCAAGCATTTTCCCGGACATGGGGATACCAGTGTGGATTCTCATATCGAGTTGCCGGTGTTGCGGCATTCGCCGGAACGATTAGAGACGGTGGAACTTCCGCCGTTTCAACGGGCGATCGCTGGTGGAGTGGATGCAGTGATGAGTGCTCACCTCTGTATTGAAGCCTGGGACTCGGAATACCCGGCGACTCTTTCCTCGAAGATTTTAACGGGACAATTACGCCAACGGTTCGGGTTTGAGGGGTTAATTGTTACCGATGCTTTGGTCATGGGGGCGATCGCCAAACGGTATGGCCCCAATGAAGCTCCCATTTTAGCCTTAGAAGCTGGGGCGGATATTTTATTGATGCCTGTGGACCCAGCCGAGGCCATTACGGCCCTCTGTGATGCCGTCAAATCCGGTCGCATATCCCGCGATCGCATTCGCCAATCCGTAACCCGCATTTGGAAGGCAAAACAAAAACTTTTCTCTCCTTCTACGGTAGTCAATCCCCCCACTTCTCCCACCGCCCAACTGATTAATTTATCTACTCCTGGGGCGATCAACTGTGTAGAAAATATCTTGCGGGAGTCTCAACAAATTGGGGGGTCGTTGCCTTTATCCGTCCCTCCACCGGAATCCGGGGAGTATTGGAATAATTTATTGGTAACTGACTCTCTGGTTAATAGTGCGTTTCTGAATAAACAAGCCCCGGCGATCGTTATCCCCAAGTCGAAAGGCTATCAATTCCAGGGCGTGGATTGTTCTACTCCCTGCCGATCGCAAGACTTGAAAGCAATGGCAAACGGAAAAACTTTACTTCAAGTCTTTATCCGGGGTAATCCTTTCGGAGGACCTGCCCAGGTGACGCGCCTCGCCCGGGAATGGCTGAATCAATTATTAGAAACGGGACAATTGCAGGCCGTGGTGATTTACGGGAGTCCCTACGTTTTGGACGAATTTAAGGCCCTCTTGCCTCAATCCATTCCGTTTGTGTTTTCTTATGGTCAAATGGGGGCCGCCCAAGCGATCGCCCTGGAAACTCTATTCGGACTGACCCCAACTCCCACCCAACCCAATCCGTTTTACTAAGGCTACAGATGAAATCTGCACCTTGATCCGAAAGCAGGTAGAGCCTCCCATTGCTCCCTTCCCCGGCTCTACCGGGGACTAATTTCAATCCCATTAAAACCCATTTATCCTTAGAAAGCGGTGATCCCTAGCCTGTTTATGTTCGTTCTTCTCCCCTGTAGTCTGCTCCGAGTCTAGCTGTACCGGATTAAACCAAGGGGACAAAAAAACTGGCTTTCTGGCCCTTTCTCCCTGGCAAAGCCAGCAGAAATTTTGTCAAACAATCCAATTTTTTTCCCTTGAGGGTATCCTCGGACTCTTTGCGCTTCCCCCAGCCTAGGGATTTGGGTTGGATTCTGGGAACTCTTTTTTGGAGGCAAGCCCCTAACCCTGTGTTCCCTTTAAAATTCCCGCCAAAACGAGAGTCATTGAACCTGCTGAAATTTATATAAAATTCCCCCCTAGACCGTGACTACAACTATCTCCCTGTATAAAATTTGGGCCTCGATCTCTCTACTGGAGACCCGAAATAATGCAATCATTAATTATTCTGGCACCCCCCCAGAGAAGTACATCGAAAAAATTTATCTACCTGGGGGTGCATAATTCTTCATATTTTATTAAGATAAGTAGGAGTCAATTAGCGCGATAATAACAATGCTGCTGTATAGAATGTAACAAATAGCCCGAGAGGCAGCCCAGTAGTCTCCCTTCTTCAATGAGCTATTATGAATTATTCACCTAACTGGGGGGTGGTCACAGATATACCGTTGATTAAAGAATCTATCTAGCGAGGTTTTAAAGATGGCTCCATCTACATCTACCGTTCAATATTCCATCGAGTTCATCAAAGAAGAAGCTCGAACCTTGGTCAAAAATGGCTTTGTGGGGCGACAACAACCCATTTATACCCTCTGCCAATATATCCCAGCGCGGGAATGGGCCTTGGTTGAATCTGAATTAGAAAAGTACGATTTCTTGTTGCGTGATCGCATTGTGGATCTCATGGGTCGCGAAGACTGGGGCAACGATTAAAAAAAAACTTGTAAATCATATCAAACAAGTGTACTCCTGTCAATAAAAAGTAAAATTAATTTTACTTTTTATTGACAGGACATATCCTTATCTACAGCATAAACCGTTTATGCTTAAATCCTGGGTTTGTGCGATCGCCCCGTGGCCTCCTCCGGACGGAAAACCCCAGGCCCTGAATTCTTCTTCTTGTTTTAACCCTGCACTCAAAAGCCGGGAGCAAGACCGAACAATTTCCCCAGGAAATTCCCTCACCTAATACCCTGTAGTCTACTCCAGGCTTACCGTAAAGGGAATACAAAGCGGGTTTCTTGACAAAATTTTCGGCTAATGAGCCACAAAAAAAGGGCCAGAAACTCCGTGTCTGGTCCTACAAATCTCATCCTGTACTGGCATCCTGGTTGTGCTAAGTATTTTAGCTGTGCCAACCCCTAGAAGCCCAGAGCGGCGGTACAGTATGGGGAAAACAACGGGGTTTCTGCATCAAATGGGTCCCAATCAGCAGTCTGTTGTCAAGAAACTCGGTTTCTAGTCCCTGCTATTGAAACCGGTACCGGCGTTCTTGCACCCTCAGATTAACGTTCGGAATCTTTATTTTGTAAATTTTCTAACTCCGACCGCAACGCTGCAATTTGGGCGGTTAAGTCTTGTAAATCTTGGTAGACTTCTGGATTGGCTGCCGAAGTCGGTGGGGATGACGGAGACTCAGAACTTGGCGCAGGGGGAGTTGCAGAGGATGGGGGTTCCCCCGGCGATCGCTGGTGATCGATCAGGGTATCCACATAATTGCGGGCTTCCCGTTCGGTAAGTTCTCCTTTTTCTGCCCATTTTTTGGTCAAATCGCTGACATCTAATTTTAAATCCGCCAGATTTTCTTCTCGTTTTTGGGGGTCTTGAATACTTTCGAGTAGGGAAGCCGTCGCGCCTACCCCAACTCGAAATCCGGTTTGTAAAAATTCCATCACGTTATCGGGGTTCATCGTCTATTCTCTTCCGTTTTGTAGAAGTATTTTTATTCCGGGTCCGGGGTGAAAAAGTCCCTAGGTTCACCGCCGATGAGCTTATGTTCTTCTCGTTGCATTGACCACCAAATCGGCATGAGAATCGCCGCATCCGATGAATGGGGTCATTTTAACTTTAACTTTCCGACCCTGTCAAATTCAGAGCAGGGGGTCGGTTTTATTCAACTGTGCGGCATCGCTACTGGAAAGGCTTAAAACTAAGTTATCCCGGTGGATTACCGTGTCGGCAACAATATAACCTAAAATTTCGGGAATTTCATCGGACTTTCGTCCGCGAATGCGATCGAGTTCCTCACTGCTATAGTTGACCAGTCCCCGGGCAATTTCCCGACCCGAGCGATCGCACAGTTGCACCGCATCCGACGCCTCAAATTCTCCGAACACCTCCAGGATACCTGCGGCTAACAGAGACTTTCCCCCTTGACAGATTGCGCGGACTGCCCCTTCATCTAAATACAGTTTACCCGAGGGAATCACCGCATTGGCAAGCCAGCGTTTGCGGGCGTTACTGGTGCTTTTTTGCGGTGCAAAATGGGTCCCGATCGCCTCCCCCTGCAAAATCTTCTCTAAGTTGCGCGGGGATTGAGACGAGGTAATCACCGTGCGGACCCCTGAACCTGTGGCAATGCGGGCCGCCTCTATTTTCGTCATCATTCCCCCAGTCCCCCAATTGGTCCCACTGCCTCCGGTTTGCACCTGTAACTGCCGCAACTCATCGAGATGTTGAACCAGGGTAATCGGTTGGGCGTCAGGATTGCTGCGGGGGTCTGCGGAGTAGAGGCGATCGACATCAGTCATCAGAAACAGCCATTCCGCCTCGACTAAGCTGGCAACCATTGCCGAGAGGGTATCATTGTCGCCAAATTTGAGTTCTTCCGTGGCTACTGTATCATTTTCGTTGACAATCGGGATGACCCCGAGGCGCAGTAATTCTTGAAAGGTGTTGTAAGCGTTAACGTAGCGACTGCGTTGGACTAAATCGCTGCGGGTGAGGAGAACTTGGGCGATCGGCTGTTGCAGGGTGGTAAACAGGTCATCATAAACCCGCATTAAGCGGCCCTGACCGACGGCAGCCACTGCTTGTTTGAGGGCGATCGTCCGGGGACGCTCTTTTAATCCCAGGCGTGCACAGCCGACCCCGACGGCACCGGAGGAGACTAAGATAACGCGGTGCCCTTGGTGGCGGAGGGCGCTGAGGGTTTCAACGAGGGCCGCAATGGTGGCGATCGCCAGGTTGCCGGTGCTGTCCTGAGTGAGACTAGAGGTGCCAATTTTGACGACTAGGGTTTGCAGGTTCATAACAAAAGCGTTCTCGTTGAGGATGAAGTCCGGGTTACCCTCGGATGACCGGATCCAATTGTAAAGCGCCCGCCTTGATTTCCGTGAAGGCAGGCGCTTTGTTTTTATAAAACTGAATGATCGTGAGGGTCTGGCTCAAGGTGGCCCCCTATAAACTCATTTTTATGCCGCTTGATAATTTGGCCTCAGCCTCAATATTTTAATATGTAGGGCTATATAGGGTTTTTTCAAGGGGTATTCAGCTCAATGACCTGTTACTTGTTCTTGGCGAGGGAAGCGCCGAGGATTTGAGATAACCAGACTTCCAGCGATCGCACGGGATGCTTGGTTTGCATAATTTCCCCGGGGTTCACCATCGGTTCTACCAAAATGGTAAACATTCCCAAGCGGTTACCGGCGAGGACATCGGTAAAGAGGCGATCGCCCACCATTCCCACCTTTTCCACCGGCAGATTCATCCCCGTCACCGCCTGTCGTAACTTGCGCCGCGAGGGTTTAGCTGCACCTGTAATGTAAGGCAGATTTAAAGAGCGAGCAATGCCACCGATGCGAGCTTCACTGATATTATTGCTAACCAACCACAGGGAAGCAACCGGGCGAATTTGTTCCACCCACTGCCGGAGATACTCAGACACTTGAATTTGGCGAATAGGAACGAGAGTTTCATCCACATCCAAAACCAGACCCTTGAGGTCGTACTCTTTGACGACTTCTGGTGTCAGGCTTAAAATGGAGTCCCCTAAAAATAAATCGGGCTCTAAAAGTTTTCCCCAAGACATAGTAATTGACCTTCGCTGACTAACACGAACCACCGCCCTAGAACCTGCCGTGACCCAATAATTTGGTTTGACAGCGCGATCGCACCGGATCCCCAGGATGCATTCTAAAAACTGCATTCCCCGCAGAATGATTTTGACATACTAAGGCTGGATAGCCTACTGCGATCGCCCTCAATTCCCACCAACTCCCCCAAGGTAGCCTGTGCCAATGGCTACTGGGGGAATATCATATTACCGTAACGTCGGGTCCCGCTCATCCCAGATAGCATCTTGAGCCGCCTCATGTTCAGCTAAGGTGCGACTAAAAATATGGGTGCCATCATAGAGGGCCACAAAATAGAGATATTCCGTCTCTTCAGGGGCTAAAGTAGCTTCTAAACTGGCAACTCCAGGGGCAGCGATCGGGGTCGGGGGTAAACCCGCATTCAGATAAGTATTGTACGGGTTAGGGGTGTTCACCTGGGCCAGGGTTAAGGGTTTATCTTCCGTTTGTCTGATATTTAATCCATATTCCACAGTGGGGTCAGCACCCAGAGTCATCCCTTGTTTGAGGCGGTTGGTAAATACACCAGCAATGCGATGGCGTTCCGATGCCACCACGGACTCTTTTTCCACAATACTTGCTAAGGTGACCCATTCTTTGAGACTGAGATTGGTTTGATTTTGGGGTTGTTGATAGACTGGGAGAGCCACCTGTTCAAACCGATTCAGCATGGGTTGAATAATCGCTTGCGGGGTGATATTATCCGCTCGAAGCTTGTAAGTATCCGGGTATAAAAAGCCTTCTAAATGGGGGATATCTTTAGGGAGCCAGGGGTATTCAGCCCAGGGAATTTCCTGAGTGGCACTGAGAAATTCTTCAGCAGTAAAAAAGCCTTGAGACTCGAAATAGGCAGCCATTTGGCGCAAATTCCAGCCTTCAGGAATGGTGAAACTGAGCTGCATGACTTCACCATTCCAGATTTTTTGGGCGATCGCCTGCATCGGCTCATCAGGAGAAAGTTGGTAGGTTCCTGCCTTGTAGCCTCCATCTGGGTTTTGGCGAGATAGCCACCGAGTCCACATATTCCAAGCATTCGCGGACCGAATTAAACCCTGTTCTTCGAGTTTAAGTCCGATGAGTTGTCCCGGTTCCCCGGGGTCGATTTTCACGATTTCCAGCCGATTGTCTTGGACAACAGAATCCCGAGGTAAGGATTCGGCTACAGGTGCACTAGCCGATAGCCACCATCGCCAACCTTGCCATGCACTGATTCCGATCGCAGCGCAGAGGATAAGCGCCACATATAACAACCAATTTGTTTTTCGTTGACTCGCTGCTTTCATCTTCTGGTGATCTGTAACAACCATGATGGGATGCCGCGACGATCTTCGGGGATCTAGCCCTGATGGAGAAGCGATCGCCCGCCATCACCCCGAGGGGATCTTCATCGCGGCATTCATCTATTCCAGGGTAGTCTGTAATCTGTGAATTGATAGACTGCACATCAGACGGCGAATTCAGTCTTATGTTCTTCCAGGGCTTAGACAACTCATGCAGCTAGAGGGTAATCTTCAAACCAGGGATCTTCTGCTTTGTAGCTCTGAGCGCCTGATTCCCTACAAGTTTGAGTCGCCTCTGTCTGGTGCAACAAGAATCAAGCGGACGACGAACGAGATGCTCGGTCAAATTCACAGTGGAGAAGCTCCAATGCGATCGCCGACGAACCCTGATTTTCGGTTAGTTTTAGCTGCTGATCCCCCTAAAAATTTTGTTGAAATGGGACTGAACAGGCTTTAACATTGATTCTAGTCCCACATCTAATTGGGTTACTCAGTTTGACTGAGGACCATGCTTGTTTCCTCGTTATTCGAGTTCTTCAAACAACCGTTCTTCGATCATGCCTTCTAACGTAGACATCATCGGTTCAAGTTCCTGTAACTCTTCATCGGAAAGTAACTCAGGGTTTCCATCTTCATTGAGGCGAGCCAAAATGAAGACCGGATCCAAAGGCGAGTAGATGGCATACTCGGCTTCTTCATGATAAAAACTAGCTAACCACTGAAGTTCCTCATATTCCGCCGCTTCACCCAGCTCATCATCACTGATTTCCTCTTCCGTAAATTCCGGAAGTTCGCCACTAACGGTCAGAGTAATTGCAGTGCGTTTGAGGGTGAGGTTTTGTTCTTCGAGGACCGCTTTAGCCGTATCAAAAATAGTATCGACTTCCTCCTCACTAATAGGAATGGGTTCATCATCCTCATCCTCTGCTTGCCATGCGAAAATTTCCACCGGCGTATCAATGGGGGTGAGTAAAACGTAGGTATTGTCGTTTACTTCTACAGAATGTTCGATGTAACAAGATAGCGATCGCCCGGACTCATCCGTCAAAATTGTGGATGAAGTGTGGGATTGCCCATTCTCTTTTGATGATTCCGATCGGGACATGACAGATAATAGGAAGATAAAGAGCACTAGCGAGGAGCAAAACGGAATCAGAAAACCGGAAAACGCCCTTCCCGCATTTCGGTTGAGGCGTACAGGTTTTTGATTGCCCTGAACCCAGGAAGAGCAAATCCTAGGGCAAAACCAGAATATCACGGCAGGTAGCTGATCCGATTTCTATTTTTTGGAGTGGGACTCCTGGCGATCGCCCTCTGAGGGTTTGGCAGATTCGGAGTCAGCAATCACCCTCGGATGGAGCAGAAACTCGCCCTTCTTGAAGGAAAAGGTTTGAGGACTCAGACGGCACTCGGTTATGAATCCATTGGTGCACTCACCCTTGGATGGTGCTGATGGTAACCTCTGGAGGCAACGTTCCATCCGGAACGACTACAAATGCCCGGAATGAAGATACTCAGATAAAGGTTCTCCCTGAATCCCTGTCTAGCCAGACCTCCGTCTAATTTCTGGCTCAACTCAACATTTTGGGCCAAGACAGGGGCGGGGGTTAACTGTTCTTTCATTCAGTTACTCATCACTGACGTCCCCGGATTTAACGAGTATCATGGCACTTGAAACCATCTCCCAAGCCACCTTTCCTCCAGAGGAGCTGACAGCTATCCTCACTCAAATTGAGTCGGAACTGTATCAGACAAAAGTTTATCGGACCGCGTTGGGAATCCTTAAGCAGAGACTCGGTGAGTCTGCTGATGCTTCCTCTATGTTGCTGCAAGCGGTGGCTAAAAAAGCGATTTGGCTGACGCTCAAGCAATGGATTTCCCCGACTCAGGACGATTCAGAACCTCTGAATGAGACTGAGTGGGTCATGGATGACCTTGACTTATCTCACAGACCCGGCGATCGCCACGAGTCCCAGGCATTAGAGGACATCCGAACACCGGAAAGCCATTCCCAATCCCTTGGCGATTCAGATTCAGCAGAAATCGCCCTAAATCCCTCTCCCTTGTCGTCACCGGCTAGAATCAACCCCTTTCAACGTCACAAAAAACAGCAGCAAGCTCAACAACAAGCTCAAATCATCGCCCGCCAACAACAATGGGCCGATCGCCTGACTCAAATTGGCCAAGAACTCCAAGCGGCACGCTGCGATCTCGGCTTATCGATTCTGGATTTGCATCAACAGACCCTGGTTCCTTGCCGTCATATTGAAGCGATCGAGAACGGCTTTCTATCCAAGCTGCCGGAAGATGTTTATGTGCGGAGTTTTATTCATAAAATTGGGGATGTTTTAGGCTTAGACGGGGCGAAAATGGCGAATTGCTTACCCGTTCCCCCGAAACAGACTGCACCCATCCCTTCCTGGCATCATCGGGACTTTAGCCTAGAATTTTCGGTCAGTCCCCTGCATCTGTATGTGGGCTACACCGCGCTCATGGCGGGGGCGATCGGGGGACTGGGATGGCTCAATGGGCAATCTACTCCCCCAACAGTGCCGGAATTTGACCCAACGTTAACCGCCCCGGGGAGGGATTCTCATCAAGGGGTGCTGCCGATGCAAACACCAGGGATTACCACCGGGGCGATCGCCTGTGCTATCTCCGAGATAGCCCCACCCGAAGCACTCGACTGGTAACCCAATAGGCCGGAAAACTGGACCCCACCCAACCCCCTCCACGAGGGTTTCAGGGTTACCCTTGAGTCTGGCGATCGATCCAGTTGAGCAACCAGAGTCCCGTAACAAGCCCGATAAAGTGGGCCACAATCGTATGCGTATTCGCCAACACCACAAAAATATCCAACGCTTGAATAAAATCTTGGGGGCGCAACGCTGTCACCAGGGAGCCTCCTCCTTGGTACTGGAGGGCCTTGGCTAGGAGGATTCCCCCAATGGCTTCGGCCGCGATCAGGGTAAAGGACATCCCGGCTAAATTGACCATTAAACCCCGACGCACCATTTGTAGGGTATCTGCTCTGCGGGGGCGCAGCTTAGGATTGACCGAACTAAGCTGTTGAGAGAGGCGAGTATAGCGATAAGCCCAATAGATACTCAGTCCCAGGGAAACCAGTCCCAGAACTGCAAAAAAGATGCCCGGAGCAATGCTGACATTACTGGTTCTGGCTGCTTCCCGAGGTCCTGGAGATTCAATCAAAATTGCAAATAAGAAAATCAGTCCGGCAACAACTGCTAGAACTAACTGTGTCCAAAAACTGATCCAGCCGACTCTGCGTAAGGCAGGGATGACGCGCTGGACGGGGGGTGGAAGTGCTTTTAAGTCTGTTTGATTTGACATACGCAGAACGCAGTTACCGTTTTGGTGCGTTGAGATTGATCGGCTCAAAGCTCAATCATAGACCACCGCACCTCCTGATTGCCGTTGCCCGGTGATATTGAGGTGCAATTGCTGTGTTTGCCCTGTTTATTTTAAATTAACTTGTAAAGAAAAATAGAGAACAAAAAAACACCGATGCGCGTCAGCCCATGAAGAATGCATCTTTTCGGCAGGCGATCGCCCCATTGGTTTGGGGCAATTTCAAGCATCTGGGTTTTTTTAGGGATTTGTGTCAGCACTATCCGATGATCCGTGCTTGAAATTGGGGTGCAGCTCAAGTCAAGTTTGCCTGACACTTGACTTGAACTCTGGGAGAAGATGGCGATCGCGGGTAACCGGGTTAACCCAGTCCCGGTTGGCCGACTCGATTTTCCTTTGAAAATCGCGGTAAAATACCTCAAGGATTCATGACTACAAGCTTTTATGTAGGCTTTCGGGGTTGTGCGGCATCACCGACCTTCCCCGAGTCACAATCCAGAGCTGAAGCAGATTAAGTCTCCAAAAGGTTCTGATTGAGCTGTGGATTGATTACTCCAGTCGGCCTAGGGAATAGAAAGGGTGCGCTCAGGTTAGGGAGAATCAAGCCATCTTCCGCCTGAGTCAATTAAGCCGACTGAACGACAGACCTACCGGAGCGATCGCAGGTGTTGATGATTCATCCCTCGGTCTAGCTAAGTATCAACAAGGGTGCAAATTACTACTAATAAATCAGGGCTGGCTTGCCGTCGCAGATGATTTTTAACTATTTCTGTTCCCACGGTCAAGTTCGCAGAAGTTGTATTTATTTTATTTGGGTGCTGACTTTCGCTGATCCCATCAGAAAGAGTCTGTATAAAAAAATTTGAGAGAGGGTGTTTTGCAAGTTAAGTCGGTAAATTTTCCGGCTCAACTCTCAACGAAATTCGCCTGAACCGCAGTGCGGCGCATGGACGGGTTTTATGCTTCTTTGGTTCCCGTGTTGTAGGAAGTTATTTAAACATTACTGCAATACAAATTTCCTGGACATTTAGAGTTCCTTCCTTCCGGTACTCCGATTTTAACTCAGGAATTAAAAGAAGCTTAATTCTCATTAATCGGGCCGAACAACCGGATTTTCTGGCAGATTCATTCAGCAACGCATCTATACCGAAGGGAACCGAATCACAAATCTTCCCGACGCTCGGGACGGTATCTGGGTTGACTTTGAGTTGACTTTGAACTGTAGATTTTTCACCCATCAAAAGAGTGGGCAAGCTACGAAACGTCAATCTTTCAGTGCGTCAATTCCTGTATCAATTGGTATTTTAAGGGGTATTCAGCGGGTAACTCAAATGAATTTTGAAGAGATCTATGACTTTTTTCAAAACCCTCCGCCGCTTTATCTGAATAAAGAACTAACCGTCTGTTATGTTCTCTCAGTATTATTGGCGGGTGACTCTTATGGCACAGAACTGATTCAGCAATTAGAGCGGGAATATCCAGCCTATCGACTTTCGGATACGGTACTCTACAGCGCTCTAAAATTTTTAGAAAATGAAAGAGTCATTAAGGGTTACTGGAAAAAGGTTGAAGGCAGGGGAAGACCCCGACGAATGTATCAGGTTCATCCAGAGTTCCAGGGACAAGCTCACGATTTAGCGCTACTCTGGCAACAGTATGCTCAAGAAGGTCACGGCATACCGAATTCTCCCCCAGGTCCGGTCCATTCCCATGAAAATAAGAACCAGGGTACGGGTTAAATCGGGATGACCCTAATTCTTCCGGTGATGGGTGCGGCCCTGGCATCGCCCTCATCGGTGATGTCCGGTTAAATAATAGGTCCCTGTTATCCCGGGAAAAGCTAGGTTAGGCTGATCGCCGTCCTAGCTTTTTTTCATGTCCAGCATTGCGGCATTCCGATATCTCCAGGCGATGGGGTCATCGGGTCGCAGTTGTAGGGCCCGTTCATAAGCCGCGATCGCCTCGGGAATTCGATGTAATCGTTCCAGGGTTTGACCCAGGCACAACCAGCCATGATAGTCATGGGACTGAATTTCTAGGAGTTTCTCAAAGGCAGCGATCGCCTCTTTGTACCGCTGCAAATTCCCCAAGGCGGCCCCCCGATTAAACCAAGCGGCAGCATAGTCCGGTTGTAAGTCCAGGGCTTTATCATAAGCAGCGATCGCCTCGTCATACCGCTGCAAGTCATAAAAAACATTGCCCCAGTCATACCACCCTTGATGGGATTCGGGATGGGTTGTCAGGGCTTCCTCATACGCGGCGATCGCCTCCTCCGGTTGCTTTAACTGCATCAGGGCCTTACCTCGGGCACAGCATTCCTCGGGAGTTTGCGGTTTCATCCCCACCGCTGATTCAAAATCCGCCGTTGCTGCTGTTAAATCCTCTAGCGCTTTATAGGCTAAACCCCGTTGAGTCAGCGCTGCCACAAACTCCGGGTTTTGAGCTAATGCCTCCGTTAAATGGGCGACTGCCTCTTGATACAGTCCCATGCGGTGACAGACTAAGCCTAATCCATACAAGACTTCTGGGTGATTCGGGGAATGGGTTGCCGCTTGCTCAAAGGTGGTTAATGCTGATGGGTATTGCCGGCGATCGAGATGAATCTGTCCCAATTGTAAATAGTGTTCTAGGGTAAATTCCGAAGCAACCGGCGAGGCGGGTGTAGTTGCGGATGGGGATGGGGTATTTGCCTCGCGATCGAGCAACGTTTGACCAATTTCTCCCGCTACTGCTGAGAGTTTGCCACAGTTTAACTGTCCTAAGCGAACCATGCGCCTTGCTAATTCTTGATTGGGGACTGGGGAATTCAGCAGACGAGTCCCAAATTGCTGTAACCAGAGCACATAAGCCTGATTGTCCGCATTTTCCATCCCAGAATCCTGGACAAAATCCTTGACATTGGGAGCAGATTCGGGGCCGATTTCCTCCAGAAATTGGGTAACCTGAGCTTGACTCCAGCCTCGGTGCACCCCATCGAGCAATTCAGAAAAGAGAAATTCATACTCTGCCGCAGAGAGAGGTTTGGGGGGGTGTGGACGAGGACCCTTGACCGTCTGGAACCGAACGCGGTTTTCCGGCTTTTTTTGGAACGATTGAGGTGGCGATCGGCGAAACCACTGTTTCCACAAGCGGATAAGCTGCTGCCAGATTCGTCTCAAAGTTTTCACAACCCATTGCCTGAACTGCATCATTGATAAATTTATCCCTCTGTGCCTACGGATTTCTTTTCTATTCCGAGTCCCACCCCATCGCTGCATTTTTTCGATGCTGGCAGCGTTTTACCTTCACATTTGTCAAACTTGCCAGAGCCTACCCGAGTCAATGGGGAAGCGCTCCAGCCCAATCCTAAACCGCCTCCTCTGCCACGGATATCTATCTATAGGGTTAGGAAGGGAATAGGCCAGTGCTATTCTATTTTAGAATGGGGATTGGCGCTTTTCCCTTTAAAATCGCAGATTGGGAGCCTGTTTCCTCCGCTCAAAAAATGCACCTTTTTCATAACAGAGGGAAACGAGTAGAAAGAGGGAACCCTTGAGGGGCGATCGGGCTTTCTGTGGAGAGAGACTGCGTTTCCAGCCTTGCCATTCAACCGGCGATTGCCTCCAGATTTAACATGATTGTCTGCTGATATTCTTCCCCCATCCATGCCATACGAACCGCTACATCACAAATATCGCCCCCAAACCTTTGCGGATTTGGTGGGACAAGAGGCGATCGCCACCACCCTAACCAATGCGATTCGCCAAAATAGAATCGCACCCGCTTATTTATTTACCGGACCCCGAGGCACTGGCAAGACATCCAGCGCCCGAATTCTTGCCAAATCCCTCAACTGCCTCAACAGCAACGGTCCCACCGAGACCCCCTGCGGTGAATGCGAAGTCTGTCGCACCATTGCCAGAGGCACCTCATTAGACACCATTGAGATTGACGCCGCCAGCAATACCGGGGTTGATAACATCCGTGAACTCATCGAACGAGTACAATTTTCACCTGTACAAAGTCGCTTCAAAGTGTACATAGTCGATGAAGTTCATATGTTAAGCACTGCGGCTTTCAACGCACTTCTCAAGACATTAGAAGAACCACCCGATCGCGTGGTGTTTGTCTTAGCAACAACGGACCCCCAACGAGTTTTACCGACGATTATTTCTCGGTGTCAGCGATTTGATTTTCGCCGGATTCCTGTAGCTTCAATGGTTCAGCATTTGAAGCATATTGCGAACAATGAAACCATTAATATCAGTGATGAAGCGGTTTTGACGGTGGCTCAAATTGCTCAGGGGGGACTGAGGGATGCAGAAAGTCTCCTGGATCAGCTTTCGTTGCTTGAAGAACAGGTGACGGTGGAGCGGGTTTGGGATTTGGTGGGGTCGGTCCCGGAGCGAGATTTGATTCAGTTGTTAGAGGCGATCGCTGCCAATAATGCAGAACAAGTCCTAGATAAAGCCCGAGAATTAATGAATCGCGGTCGAGAACCCCTGATTGTTTTACAAAATTTGGCCGGGTTTTATCGGGATTTATTAATCGCTCACACCGCGCCCCATCGTCCGGATTTAGTTGCTGTTACTCCTCCCACTTGGGAACAGTTATGTGCGGTAGCTCAACAATGGGAAATGTCCACTATTTTAGCCGGACAACAACATTTACGCAGCAGCGAGGCGCAAATTAAAAATACCACTCAGCCTCGTTTATGGTTAGAAGTGACTCTGCTGGGATTACTACCCTCGGCTTTAATCACACCGACTCAGGGACGGCAGGAAGCATCCAGTCGAGGCGGTGGGACTGTGGCATCACCAGGAAAAACCTCTTCACGTCCTCCTGCTGCGGAGAATATCCCTCAGTCTCCCCCAGTACAGGGGAGGAACGCGGGGAGTTCCGTTGGCGCTGCCTCTCCCCAGGAGAGTCGCCAAGCCCCTCCCCCGGAAAATCGCCCGGTTTCTCCCCCGCCAGCGGCACCGATTCAGGGGTCTGGGAACCCTGAACCATCGGCTGTAGAACTGAGTGGCAACTTGGAACAAACCTGGAAAACTTTGCTGGAATACCTGTCTCTGAGTTGCAAAGCGCTGTTGCAGCAACATGGACGGCTGATTGGGTTCAGTAATAATCAAGCTCAGATTGCGATTCGCTCCCCGAACCTGTTTAAGATGGCGCAAAGTAAGGTATCGGAGGTAGAAGCAGCCTTTTTGAAGGCGTTTAATCTGCGAGTTAAAGTGCTGATTCAGGTGTCTGGGGACGCACCTCCTCCGGCTTCTACTCCGATAGAGCAGAACCATTCCGAACCCCCCTCAGCCCTGATGGAGCCACCGGCTGCACCGATAGGCAATGGACAGGCCAACTCGACGCCCCAAAGCCCTGTAAATCGTGAAAATTCACCGGCTCAATCCCCCCCTCAAAACCCCCGAATTGAAACGGTTAGCGGTCCAGAAAATCGCCCTCCGGTGTCTGTTGGGGCGAATGGAAGACGGGATATTCCCCGGGGTGAGGAAACCGATGATGATGAAGTGATGCGGGCTGCTCAACGATTTAGCAACCATTTTAATGGGAAATTAATCAGCCTTCCAGATGACCCGGAAGTAAAGCTTAGGGGTCGGGCAAGTGAGGCAGAATTTAGCCACACCTGGGATGTGCAGAATCCTAGTTCTGAGGAGGAAATGGGGGGAGTTGTAGAGAGTCCCAATGATGTGGATATAGAGGATGATCCGTTTGGAGGGTTGGATTTTTGAGGGGATAGGACTGACGCCTATTTTCTGAGTAACCCCTCAATGTAGGGGCGATCCGCGAATCGCCCCACAGGGCCAGACGGGAGAATTAGGCGGGTAATTCGCCGCTGCCTTGATGAACAGTTTTCACCCATTTGAGTTGTTTGGGACGGACCGAAATCCGTAGAGTGATGCTAGAAATCACCACCACCCAGTGCAGGAGGTAAATGATACCTCGCACGGTTTGGATGAGGGATTGGATAGGAGATGCGGGGCGAGTTTTGGCTGATTGAGCAGTTTGTCGCTCAATGCGCCGGAGTCCGGTAAACATTCCCACGAGGGAAAGACTCATGGCAAGGGTGGTTAAGGGACTGTAAATGGGGAAATGTTTGAATGCGATCGCCAGGATTAAATCGGGGATGGCGGCTGCCGGTAGGAAATATTGGATAATCCAAAAGGCAAACATATCCCAAGATTTGGATCCGGGGAGGCGATCGCTGAAAATTAGCCGCCAATAGTCTAAATAGCGCTGATATCCTCCTTCTCCCCAACGATTACGTTGATGCCAGAGGGCCAGGGGACGAGTCACGCCCTCTTCTTTGACGGGGACGGGGATAAAGTGGACATCCCAACGGTCCAAATGCAGCCGCAGGGTCAAATCTAAGTCATCGGTGATGGTTTCTTCGTTGAATCCGCCACAGCGATCGAGGGCTTGACGCCGGATAAATTGACCGTTCCCGCGTAGTTCCCCAATGCCACCGATCGCGATGCGTTGCTGTTGGAAATAGCTATCTAAGGCCATTTCTGCCACTTGTCCCTTAGTCCAGAAGTTGACCGCAGGATTGGCGATCGCCTTCCGCATCTGCACGGCCCCCACTTGGGGCGGATTGAATGTGGGGAGGACCCGTTGCAGGAAGTCTGGGGAGACTTGAGCATCGGCATCAAAAACTCCGATAAATTCTCCCTGGGTGAGGGGAATAACTTGATTGAGTGCCCCAGATTTTCCCCCTGTGGCATCGGCAGAACGCCTAAAAACATTCAGGTTGTCATATTTTTTGGCGAGTTGCTGCAACACCTCCGGGGTGCGATCGCTGCTGTTATCGTCTATCGCCCAGA
Organism: Laspinema palackyanum D2c; assembly: GCF_025370875.1. Taxonomy (NCBI): domain Bacteria; kingdom Bacillati; phylum Cyanobacteriota; class Cyanophyceae; order Oscillatoriales; family Laspinemataceae; genus Laspinema; species Laspinema palackyanum. The sequence continues at coordinate 50,046 of NZ_JAMXFD010000015.1, read as the reverse complement.
CTTCATAGCGATCGCGAGGATAATCCAGATTGCACAGGACATCAATCAGCTTACTAATCACGGCTTCTTCGTTTTTAGCCGCTACCAGTAAGGAAACTTGGGGCCAGTGTTCCTGGTTTTCCGGGTCCAGGGGTTCGGGGGTCGGGAATGCTTTCGCCCGGATAATCCGAATCGCATGGAGTCCTAAGACTGCCGTAAAGCCCAACACCAGCCAATATCCCCAGGAGAGGAAATGGAGGATGAGGGTGAGAATAGAAATCCCCAATAGCAATACTGCGGCTTTGAGTCGGCGACCCAGATACCCCGGATAGGAAAAGTCTTCGACCTGATCAGAATCTCCAAAAGCAGACAAAATCAAATGAAGAGGCTCGAATTCCTCAAAGGAATTGTTTTCGGGCCAGGAATTCGCTGGCATAGTTTACTTAGGTAAAAAGCAATACAGGTTCAGTGGTTTCTCAGCCCCTAGACCCCAGGACGTAATAGGGATTCAGTGGGAAAACCCAGTCAGGACGATCAGGCGATCGCCCCCAGACGGCTCTTTCCCAAGGGGAATCCTCGCCCTCGATGTCTCTACGGCTTCAACGCCAGTCGAAACAGGAGCGCTAGGAGCTTAGAGAAACCTTAATGTTGTTTTATTGTATCCTTGATTGTTATTTTTCTAACTCGTTGCTGCAATTGAGCCGGATTCAGTCTTTTGGGTCCGAAGAAAGCTAACCCTCATCTGGTCCCCAAAAATTGCCCAAATTGACAAGAGTCGGGGAATCATGACCGGACAAATTCAATTCCCCACCCCTTTGTCCACTACACTTTTTATTGATACTGGACTAGAAGGAGCAGCGAGCATGGGTAATAACCTCGATCAACTTCAGCCTGCTGACAATCGGGAGATAGGGGTCTATATCCCTTACTACCAAGGCAATAAACGAGCGGTGTTACCGAGAGCGATTAGCCTCTATCGTCAAGGGAATTTGGAGGGTGAGCGCAAAATAGAGGGCGGTGAAAACGTTCCATTTGTAGCAAGCTGGCACGTTTCCTCTCTTCCGGCTGACCTTACCCGGTGTCGCATCCAGTTTGATGGGAATGCGGACCTGAGCTATGAAGTGACGATGGCAAATTTTGAGTTTATTGACCACTTAATCGATGTGATTGTCAGCCATAAGCGACACCACTCGGTAGATTTTTCTAAGGGGTTCTATCGGAAGTTGTTACTACTGGATGACTAGAATAAAGACTGACGATTAGCAAGAGGGGGCAGTCGCCAGAGCAACAGCTTTCGATGGAATGAGGGACGAGCGCCCCTGATTCCGGAGTCACCCTTGGGGAAATGTTGCTGTAATGGGGATGCCTACCTTAACCCGCACCCTTAAGGGTGGGGCTACACAGACAAAGCCCGTGGTTCGACTGGCTCACCAGAGCCCTGCGCGGGCTAAGAGAGAAAACCGACTTTACCCTTAAGGGTGGGGCTACACAGACAAAGCCTGTCCCGCAGCTCCGTCGAAGCCTGTCCTGAGCTCTGAGCTAGTCAAAGAGACGAAGGGGGCCCGCCTGCGCGGGCTAAGAGAGAAAACCGACTTGAGACAACCGGATTTGGGATAAGACCTGATCTGAGGACTCAAAGCAGACTATCAACACAAGAGAATAGGGAGTGAGTGCGTGCCAATATCTGCCAAACCAACATCTAAATATCTCGCGATCGGATCAACTCGGCCTTACAGCGGTAAATCCTCAGTTATCCTAGGCATGGTCCAGCAATTCCAAGCTAAGGGGCTGGATATTGCGTATTCTAAACCCCTGGGAACCTGTTTCAGTGAAGTAGGAAATGACGGGATAGACGAGGACCATCGATTTTTAGCCAAGACTTTGAATCTGCCGGATAACCGACTGGGGGAGACCCTGCTGTTTTTAGATGCGCCAACCCTGGAGAACCGTCTCCAAGGCATCGGACAAACGGACTACTCTGAGACTCTGGTGAATTCGTTGGGACGACTCGGGGGAGATTTAACGATTTTAGAGGGGGCTGGGACGTTAGATCAAGGCCGCTTATTTAATTTGTCGGTGCCCAAAGTTGCCACTCTGATTGAGGCGTCTGTGTTGTTGGTGGCGCGCTTCCACTCCATGTTAGATGTGGGGGAACTGTTATCGGTGCAGGACCGTTTGGGCGATCGCCTCCTGGGAGTGGTCCTGACGGATATCCCAGAAGAAACCTGGACCAGTGCCTCGACGATTCTGCGTCCATTTTTGGAAGAACAGGGGATTCGAGTGTTTGGGTTGCTACCGAGAAGCAATCTGCTTCGGAGTGTCAGCGTCCGAGAGTTGGTACAACGGCTGAATGCAGAAGTGCTCTGCCGTCCCGATCGCCTAGATTTGATGGTGGAAACCCTGAAAATTGGGGCGATGAATGTTAATTCGGCTTTAAAGTATTTCTCCGAAGCTCAAAACATGGCAGTGATTACCGGAGGCGATCGGTCAGAACTGCAACTCGCGGCCCTGGAAACCTCCACTCAATGTCTGATTCTCACCGGACATATGCCACCAAGTCAGATGATTTTGAATCGCGCTGAAGAGGTCGAAGTTCCAGTTTTATCCGTTGATTTGGACACCCTGAGAACGGTGGAAATTATCGATGAAACCTTTGGTCAAGTTCGCTTACATGAGCCGATTAAAGTGGAATTTATGCGAAAACTCATGTCAGAACATTTTGACGTAGACCGCTTGCTATCTATTTTAGGGTTAGAACCTGTTCTTTCGGGGCGGTAGAGGAATAGATTAACCGCACCCTTTAGGGTGGGTCTCTACGGACAAAGCCCGTGCTTCGACTTGCCTCAGCAGAGCCCTGCGCGGGCTAATTTTAATTTAGTGAATCAATCACTTGTAGGGTTTTGCTTTAGAAAAAGATTCAGCAGGAATCGTTAACCGAAACCCTAATAAATTCTCGTTTTTAAGCTCTAGGGCATATATCTTTGTGCCTTACACCATTAGCAGAGGGAGAATTTCTTTTGTCATATTGTCAAGCAAAAGTAAAGTAATATCATGCGTCACGCGCTTTTGTCAGGAATTGCACTGGCTCTCAATATTGTGGTTCTGCCCTTCAATGGAGTCACACAAGAAATCCCTACTGATCTACGTCAGCTTATGCCTTACAACGAGGCACGAGAATTTATTTTAGACGAGGGATGGCAGATTAATTACCGAAATCCCAACACAACCGAAGTATTATCGTCGTTGTTAGAGCGAATGGTAAATGAGTTAGACTATCCTGAATTTGAGAACTGTTCGGGAACTGGAATGGGGTTCTGTCGGGCTTCGTTTGTTAATGCTTATGGTGAAAGGTTAATCGTGGTTACGGTTCACAACCAGGAAGAACCTACATTATTTCGATGGTGGATAGAAGAAGAACCAGAACAGGAATAAACGAGGAGATAGCAGTTTCCATTGTTATAATTTATAGCTCGTGATAATTTATCGCTATCCTAAATTAGGGGTAACAAAACTACCCAGCCAGATGGAAAGCAAATCTCACATTTTGGGGAAATTTTAACCCCTATCACCCTGTCAAAAAAATAAGTTTTTTAGAGAGGCTTTGGAGAGAAGATAGGGGTTGCAGTGACAGGGGTTAGATTAGCAGAATTATCAGGAGGATACAGCGGAGTTTTTAACTGCCGCCGGTTGTCTGTCTGGATGCATAGCCTCGAATGAACGTGACTCGCTTCAGTCAAGTCACGAGGATACAACGTTGGTAGTAACTCCTTCAGGGGTTACTTTTTGATAACTCCTGAAGGAGTTACTACGAACGTTTCTCCGGGTTCCAAGTCCCGTGAAACCCTAATGGAATTACCCCGGGTAAGGCTAACCGACAGTCCGGTTCCTGATCTAACCGATCGCCATCAAAAATCCATACCTGACTCTGATGCTGGTTAGCATCATAAACCACGGTTAAAACCCACCCTTGTTCAGCCCGATCGCCATCTGGTGCGTAAATCGGTTCACTCGGATAACAGTTGTCTGGAATAGGGGCCTCGGTCAGTTGGCCGGTTTGATAGTCGAAACGCCCGATCGCCCCGACGGGTTCTCTCCCTAACTCCACTCCCTTTCGATGCAAGGATAAATAGGTATAGCGCCACTCTTGTCCCACCTCTCGGAAATCTACCGTGGGAAATTCACAGTGGCGATCGACCATTGTCTCTGTGGCAATCACTTTCCCTGTAGTGGGATTCAGTCGGACTCGGCAGAGGGTCCCTTTCGCTGCTGTCTCAGTCTCCAAGGTGGCAAACTCCTTGAGATATTGATTCGTCTGAAAATCCTCATAACGCACCAAATCTAGTCCAATTTCTCCATCTGGACTCACGGAACCATTGCCAAAATGCCACTGATACCAGGGTTCCGCTTCCCCCCGACTCACCCGTTCTAAGCTGGAACGGTCAATTACTAAAATCTGAGTCCCTAACTCGGGATGCCAGGTTAAGCTATCGCTAAAACTTTTCAGGTGAAACAGGACGGGGAACAGGGACATCCGCACAGGGGGAATCACAAAGATTAAATAGGGTCCCGCCATGACAAAATCATGAATCAGGGGCACTCCATCCAAGTCAAAAGCTGCCTGTTGTTGGATTTGGCCCTGGGGGTTGCTGCGGTAAACGTGCAGTTGGGTGGTTTTTCCCGGGGAGATGCCGAAGTTATAGATTTCCCCGGTTTGGGGGTCCCGTTTGGGGTGGGCGGAATAGCCCCAGTTCGGTGCCAATCCCTCTAAGTTGTCCAGTCCGAAGGTTTCTAGGGTTTCTAAATCTAAGGCGTGGGGATGTCCCCCTTCCCAGAGGGCTAAAAGTTTGTCCGGGAGGGCAATCACGGAGGTATTGGCCGCATTTTTGACCCCCTTGCCCAATCGTTTCCAGACGGGTCCCGGGGGGAGAGTGCCATATCCGGCAAATTGCAGGCGGTCCTCGGCTTCTTCGGCTTGATATCCGGCAGTTTGGACGTAGCGGTAAAGGGCGCGACTGTCGCTGTCGGTAAAGTGAACGCCTAAAATGGCCCCATCGCCATCAAACCAATGTCCGACGCGGGTTTCCCCTCGGGTGAGACGCCCTGGACCATTGCGATACAGGGTTCCGCGCAATCCGGGGGGGATGGTTCCGGTGATGGTTTTGAGGGGAGTGGTGGGGAATTCCTGGGCGGGTGAGGCGATCGCCCCTGCCCAACTTTTCTCTCGATTTTCGGGTTTGCTAATACTTTTCATGGCTATTTTCAATCTATTTCTCGTACATGGGCTTATCTTTGCTAAAATAACTGCGTTGTTCTAGTTATTTCTTACCGTCTTTGAGTCAATCAATAGACACATCACCTGGGATCGATACTCTGGCTCAAGAACTGGCCTCGATCCAGCAAACAGGTTCTAAACGGATTTCCCTCTTGGGTTCCCGTCATGTTCCGATTACCCATCAAGCGCTCATTGAGCGAATGACCTATGCCTTGGTCTTAGAAGGGAATCGTATTCTCACCTCCGGTGCCACCGGCACCAATTCTGCTGCCATTAAAGGCGCGATGAAAGCAGATCCCAATATGCTGACGGTGATTCTGCCCCAAAGCCTGGATCGTCAACCCCGAGAGTCGCGCGAGCAACTCGAAAAGGTGATCCATTTGGTGGAAAATCCCGCGAATGACCATTTATCCTTAGCCGAAGCCAGTGCTTTGTGCAATTTGGAAATTGTCTCTCGCTGTCAGCAGTTAATCTGCTTTGCGTTCCATGATAGCCACACGCTGCTGCAAACTTGTCAGGATGCGGAGGAACAACGCCGACTCGTGACGTTGTTCTATTTTGATTAAGGGCATCCTCATTCATCTAGGCTTGACCCTGCGATCGGATTTCCCATTTGGCGTTTGGATACGCTTGTGTCTGCTCTCGTTTTACTCTAAAATTCCCCCGCGAAGAAGAGATGAAACTGCCGTTGCCTAGGTCAGTTATTGTTTAAAGACTCCCAGGCAATGGCCCCGAGGCTACTCGATTCGTCTAATTTCCTGAAGAACGTTGCAAAGCGAACTAACGGAGGCGATCGCTGATATTGGGCTCTGGCAGTTTGTCCCCCTCTTCGAGTGGTTTCATTTTCTAGTAATTTGTAGTTGTACGGATAATTAGTCACGTTTTATTCATGGCTTCCACCTATTCTTTTGATATTGTCAGCGATTTCGATCGCCAGGAACTCGTTAATACGATTGACCAAACCAATCGGGAAATTACCAGTCGTTACGACCTGAAAGATACCAATACGACGGTTGAACTCGGGGAGGATGAAATTGTCATCAATACTAATAGTAAAATGACCCTGGATGCGGTTCATTCGGTTCTGCAACAAAAGGCGGTTAAGCGGAATTTATCGTTGAAAATTTTTGACTATGGCAAGGAGGAAACCGCTAGTGGTAACCGCATTCGTCAGGTAATTAAGCTCAAAAAAGGCATCGCCCAAGAGGTGGGTAAACAAATCACGAAGTTACTTCGAGATGAATTGAAGAAGGTCCAAGGCTCAATTCAAGGGGATGCGGTGCGGGTTTCTAGTAAGTCGAAAGATGACTTGCAAGAAGCGATGCAGTTGATTAAGCAAGAAGATTGGCCGGTAGCGTTACAGTTTACCAACTATCGGTAATTGGATAGGGTGAGAAGTTCCTTGGAGACCGATCGCTATCTGTAGGGGCGAGAAAGCGAATCGCCCCTACAAATTAGGGGTTAATGGGAGTAGCAATGACTCAGGAAAAAATAGACCGACAACGAGAACATCAAGCTAATGAACGGACGTTTTTGGCTTGGTTGCGGACCTCCATTGGCATGATTGGCTTTGGATTTGCGATCGCCCGCTTTGGTTTATTTTTACGCGAGTTACAAGCCAGTGTGACGGGTGAACCGGACTCTGTACCGGCGATCGCCATTAATTCCCAAACCCTGGGGGTGGCATTGGTGATTATGGGAATTATTTTTATTCCCCTATCTGTCTGGCGCTACAATCGAGTTTTTCAACAAATTGAATTCAGCGCCTATCGTCCCAGTCGTTGGATGGTGTGGTTAACAGCGTCAACGGTAATGATTGTCGGGGTTCTGACGATTCCCTTTGTGTTGTTGCGACACTCCTCCCGGGAACCGATACCTCAGTTTCAGCGCCAAAGTCGGGAAAATGTAATGGGCGATCGCGATCGGTTGTAAGTTGTTGACTACCGGGCTGAGCCCTGAAGGGGTCACTACAAACAATTCTGAGCAAAAGTTCGTAGTAACCCCTTCAGGGGTTATCCCACTGGCAGGGCTTCGTTTGAGTAATAATTTCCCCTTGGCGGTTAAATAAAATCGTGCCGACTTCTAAGGCAGTATCGGCATATTTTTTAACATAATTCTGAGCATTCTGACTGATTTTCTTGGCTAAATTATTAAAAACTAACTCAGCCAGTCCTCGTTCTTTAATTTCAAAATAAGCAGCATCGGCAGTTTTAGCATTTAATACCGCTTCTACCGTCTCCCTATCTCCCCCCGCCCGCACCACGGCAGCACTGAGAATCTCTAATTTGGCATCAGCAATATGGCTGGAAGTATTAAAAATTCCCCCAGCTAATTTAATCAGTTTTCCCTGATATCCCAGAAGCAGAACCGATTCGGCACCGCGCAATCCGGCTTCAACTAACAGCGCCCCGATCCAATTTCCCGTTTGGACGATCGCCCCCGAGGGAATGCCTAACCGTTGGGCCACAACTAGACCATTATTGCCAATGCAGAAGGTTAAATGAGGGGACTTTTTAACTTTATCCTGCAAAATTTGCCGAAATTCATCGAGATGATCAGCGGCGGAGAGGGGTTGAGAAATCCCACTGGTTCCGAGTAAGGCAAGTCCTTCTAAGATGCCAAAGGCAGCGTTAGAAGTCCGGCTGGCAAGTTGCCGTCCTTCGGGTAAAATGATAGAGACAATGAGGGTTTTATCTTCCGGAATTAAGGGAAATAAATTGCGCTCAAAGAGTTGGCGCGCATAGTGATAAATGGCTGGTTCTCCCGTTTCTGTTTTGCCTAATCCTTCGCCCGCTTCTAGGATTAAGGGTTGGCTTTTTCGGGGGGTGGATATGACCCTAGCCCATATCGGAGTATTCCGAGTCAAGTCCAGGTTATCCCCCGGATCACTTCGGGTGATGCCCAAGGCGGAAGTACCATCAAGTCGGGCGACTTGGTAGATGGGAATCTCGACGAGTTCGGGCATTAAGTCAAGGGTGACCGTTTTAGGGGCCTCTGCACCGGGAGACAGCACCATCAGGGCCGCTTTCGCCGCAGCAACGGCGAAAACGGGTAGAGTATAGCCGGTTTTTGCCATGTTAAGAGGACCCCTGATTATCCAGGGTGCGCTGATTTGCTGTTGAGGGACCAAGAGAATTCAGGTTGGGGTTGAAGTCCTGTTTTAGAAGGCGCTTCAAGCCCGATCGCCATTCTGTTCCCTTGAGGATTTGGACATTCAGCCAATAGTTTAGCGGGTCGGGGACTCGATACTGAGATTCGGTTTGAGTTCGTAGGCTTTATCATAACTGGCCGCAGCGCTACGGGTGCAGTCTAAGGCTTCTAGGGCCAAGGCGCGATAATACCAGGCTTCGGCATTTTTAGGATTGAGATTGACCGCTTTATCAAGACTGATGATCGCCTCTTCATTGCGGTTGATCTCTTGCAGAACTACGCCGCGATTGTACCACGCCCAATGATAGTTGGGGAATGCTTGTACGGCTTTGTCGTAGCTGGCGATCGCTTCTGAATATCGCTTTAACAAGTATAAAGTGTTCCCACGATTGTTCCAAACTTCGTAGAAGTCCGGTTGTGAGGCCAGGGCTTTATCGTAACAAGCCAGGGTTTTCTCGGTCAGACCCATGCTTTTGAGGGCCAGTCCTCGATGATACCAGGCGCGGGAATAGTCCGGTTTGAACTCGATCGCCCGATCATAGCTGGCGATCGCTTCGTCATATTTACCCAAGTTCCCCAGGGCAATGCCACGATTATTCCAGGTGCGATGATGATCGGGTTTCAGCCGTAAGACGCGATCGTAGCTCTCCACGGCTTCCTGGTGGCGTCCGCTATCATCAAGGGCGTTGCCACGATTGATCAGGGCTTGGTAACAGCCCGGATTTAGCTCTAGCGCCATGTCGTAGCTTTTGATGGCAGGATTAGTCCGCCCCAAGTTGTACAGCGCATTGCCGCGACAGTACCAGATTTCATCGGTATTGGGTTCTAGTTCGAGAGCTTTGTCATAGCTGGCGATCGCTCCTGTATAGTTTCCCGCTTCACTCAGGCTTAATCCTTTCCGAAAGAAAAACTCAACCTCTAGGCCCCTAGCACAAGTTATGAAATTTGACATCTTTCTTTTGGGAGACGTTTTTAAGATGATGTTAGCCAGGATACCATACTTTTCTGTGGTTGGTAAAACTTTAATTTTAAAATTTGCTGAAGCAATTCAGGGGTCTCGAAATCTTAAGCCTCCCTTGCCCCTAAAGCTCTCCTCTTGATTATATCGAGGTTTTGGCGGTATTTTTGCAAAAAAGTTGCACTCCCCCGGTCCGGGAAATGAAGGGTTAACCCGGACGGCTCCTAGGGAGGGATTCAGAAAAAAAATCATAAGGGCGCGATAGATGTCAAGGGCTTAGGGTAGAAATTTGGTAGCCCTAAAAAAAAGAAGCACGGCTGGGTTCCTGTCCCCAATGCATTTCTATAGATTTATACCTATGAAGATGCATTCCATAATAGATTCCCTAGATGTTACCCCTAGGCTATATAGCGGTTCGGTGGACTCATGAGGTATTCTCTCAAAGCCCCCTTCGACAAGCTCAGGACAGGCCTCTCCCGTTCTGGAAGAGGGGTTTGGGGCCGCCATCGCTGTACCCTATATTCAGGAGAACCGCTATATAAATAGAACAAACATTGGTAACAAAAAACATTTGCACCGAGGGAGGGTTTTGGTGAGTCTTCAGTTAAGTGATTAAGCTCACCGGACTTGGATACCGTGTCTAGCAGGAATGCTCAACGACGAGAGGGGCAGTTGCCCCTGGAGGTTTAGGACTACGGCAAGGTGGGCGACATCTTCCGAACTGTAGGCAGAGCATGACATGAATTGACCCAACTCTCTCGGGAGGCGATCGGACCGTTCCCGAGTGAAAAGGGTCGCCGAACCCGGGGTATCGCGGTGCCAACTTCAAGGAGTTTCCATCGCCAGTGGGTCAGGGTATTGAAGGCATAGGTTCCCAACATGACTCCAGAACTCTTGTGGGATGTTGAGGGGTGAGGGATTGATGCGGCGAGATTTGTTACCCAAAACGAGGCGATCGCCCGGGAATTTCAATTCCAGAAAATACCTTGTGTAAAGGGTTTCAGCCCATTTGGGGAAAAACTACCGATGGCTTTACCCAAACTGAAAAAACTGTGTTATTCTTATGGATGAGATTGAAATTCGGTTGCAGTGTTTGTTTCGAGTATTGATAGGTATTTCTCCCTTTCGTCTGGACAGGCTTCTCTCCGAAAACTTGACCTCTACATCCGTTGAATTTTGGAGTTAGTCCATGTCTATTTACGTTGGTAATCTTTCTTATGAAGTTACCCAAGAAGATCTGAGCGCCGTATTCGCAGAATACGGCTCTGTTAAGCGCGTGAATCTGCCCACCGACCGGGAAACGGGTCGTGTGCGCGGCTTTGCCTTTGTGGAAATGTCCACTGAAACTGAAGAAACCGCTGCGATTGAAGCCCTGGATGGGGCTGAGTGGATGGGTCGCGATATGAAAGTCAACAAGGCTAAACCCCGTGAAGACCGAGGCTCCTTTGGGGGCGGCGGTGGCGGCGGTGGTCGCGGTGGCCGTCGCAACAACTTCTCGAAAGGCTACTAAGCAAGATTAGTGGAACTCCAAACGATGAAATCTCCCGAATGATAAGAGTACAAGCACTGAAACCTTCGGTGCTCTAATCCTCTAGTCAACATCGGAGAGTTTTTTTCTGGAAACCCATAAGACGAAACCTTTTCGTCTCATAGCTTAACCTGAAAAAGCTCAGATATTCAATATCTGAGCTTTTTTATGGGCTTTATTAACTCAATCTAGGCGCGAGAAAGCGAATCGCCCCTACATTTCCTAGGGCAGAGGCAGAGTCATAACCAGAGGATTCTCCCTATTCCCAATTGAACGTAAACCGCCCATTAACTTTTTCCCCCTGAATATCCGTGAGAATTGCCACCTTATACTCCCCGGATACTTCCGTCGGCAAAAAAGCGGCATAATGTTCCCCCGGTTCGTCATACGGTAGTTCTAGGGTTCGTTGTTCCCCAGTCGGCGTTTCCACCTGCGCGGTAACCGTTGCACCGGGAATCGCGGCGTGAGTATCTCCCGTTTGCAGATAAAAATCTAAATGCACTCCTCCGGGTTCCGGTAACGCCACTAACTCTAAATGATACGGACCCACTTCAATCACCTGTCCCCCTTGGGTGGGTTGTTGCGCTGGGGTCGTTGCCGTGGGTGCTACTGCCGTTTCCGTGGGAGTTTCCGTCGCACTTTGTCGCACATTCGAGTCCGGTTCTCCGGTTCCACAAGCAGTTAATCCGATTAATCCCAGACTCACCACAGCAACAAAGCCTAATTTGAGCGATCGCCACATTTTAATTTCTCCTTGAGTATGACATTCTCTTCTGGACAACATTTTAAGAATCTGTAAGGGGTTTTACTTCATCATCAAATCTTTCCCCCCTATTCTCTATAGAAACTTTTTTCGGCTTTAACCTCCGACCAAATTGGGAATAAAGTGCCGGAATCACTAACAAGGTTAACGCGGTCGAACTAAATAATCCCCCCAAGACAACCACCGCCAAGGGTTGTAAAATCTCCTTCCCGGCCCCAGTTCCGATCGCCAAGGGTAACATCCCTAAAGCCGAAGTTAAAGCGGTCATTAAAATCGCCGTTAACCGTTCCATTGACCCCTGAAAAATTACGGATTTGAGCGGCATTCCTTCAGCGAGTTTAGAATTATAATTATCCACCAATAACAGCCCATTGCGAGTGGCAACCCCAAACAAGGTAATAAATCCCACCATCGAAGCGACAGAGAGAACGCCACCCCCCAAGGCAACGGAAAAAATGCCGCCGGTAATCGCTAAGGGCAGATTGAGCATAATCATCACCGTACTGGCTAGAGATTTAACGGCAAAATACATTAAAACCGCAATCACAATCAAGGCTAATGACCCAAAAATTAGTAAATTTTGGCTCGCTCGTTGTTCCGATTCAAATTGTCCTCCATATTGGATAAAATATCCTGCCGGAAGTTGCACCGATTCGCGAACTTTTTCCCGAATTTCATCCACGATACTACCTAAATCTCTCCCGGAAACATTGGCCGAAACCACAATCAAGCGGGAGACATTTTCCCGGTTAATGGTATTAGGACCCGTGCCATAATCAATCCGGGCGACTTGGGCGAGGGGAATTTTTGTCCCATTAGGGGTATCCACTAATAAGTTGCGAATGGTCTCTAAATTGTTGCGAAAATCTTCTTTTAACCAGACGACAAAATCGAACAATTGTTGTTGTTCTAGGACTTGGGAAACCACCCGTCCATTCAGGGCAGTTTCCAGCGTGTCTGACAAGTCACCCACGGTTAATCCATAGCGGGCAGCAGCAGGGCGATCGAAGTGAATTTGCACCTGACGGATGGGGACTTGGGGTTCGAGTTGCAAGTCTACCACCCCAGGAATATCGCGCATAATATCGCGGACTTGCGCCCCGAGAATGCGGAGTTCCGGGAGTTCAGGACCGAAGACTTTGACGGCGATCGCACTTCTCACCCCAGAGAGGACTTCATCCATTCTGTGAGAGATAAATCCGCCAATACTGGGGGCAACCCCCGGTAATTTGTCGAATTCTTCCCGTAATTTTGCGATCGCCTCTTCCCGATCTTGTATCCCTATATCACTCAACTCAATATCCAAATGTCCCAAAGTTACCCCCCCAGCATCAGAATCTCCCGGTGCTCGTCCCGATCGCAACTGTACCCAACTAAAACGCGGGTCATCTTTCAGGGCATCTTGCATCGCTAACCCCGCCCGATTTGTCATTTCTAAAGACACGCCCGGATAGAGTACCATTGCATTCACTAAAGACCGTTCCTGAAACTCCGGTAAAAACACTCGTCCCAAGGAGGGCAAGACAATCAAAGAAGCAATAAATGCAGCCGTAGCTATCCCTAAAATAAGACTGGGCCATTGAATCGAAATTCGCAATAAAGGCCGATACAGCCGTTCTGCAACCCGTGAAACCCAGGTTTCTTCCTCCGGTAAGGATTGAGAGGCTAATAAGAAGGCACATAAGGCCGGAGATAGGGTCAATGCCACAAAGGTAGAGGCGAAAATTGAGACTAAATAGGCCACTCCCATTGGGGCAAAAATTCTGCCTTCAACTCCCGTTAATGTAAAAATTGGAGCAAATACTACCCCAATAATTACCGTAGAAAATAGCACACTCACGCGGACTTCTACGGAGGTATCATAAACGACTTGAAGCGGAGGAATGGGATTCCCTGCGGCTTGGTTTTTTCGTAATCCTCGGTAGCAGTTTTCCATATCTACAATCGAGTCATCTACCACCGACCCAATGGCTACAGCCAGTCCCCCCAGGGTCATGGTATTAATGGCTTGACCGAAGAGATTCATCACCATTAATCCAATAATTAGGGATAAGGGAATGGCACTCAGGGTAATGATGGCAGTACGCCAATTCATTAAGAACAGAAACAGAATAACCGAAACGATGATAATTCCATCTCTGAGGGAATTGCGAACATTTTCAATCGAAGCATCAATAAAGTCCGATTGCCGAAAGGTGACCATTACCTTGACATCGGGGGGTAAACTCGGCTGTAGTTCTGCGATCGCCGCCTCCACTGCTTTCGTTACCGTGGGAGTATCAGCCAGGGGTTGCTTATTCACCACCACCACCACGGCAGATTGTCCATTCACACTCCCATCCCCCCGTTTCAAGGCCGCCCCAATTTTCACCTCTGCCACATCTTCTAACAAAATTGGTGTCCCATTGCGCGCAGTTACCACAGATTTTTGTAAATCTTCTATGGATTCAATCCGGCCAATTCCTCGGATAATTAATTCCCGGTCCGGACTTTGTAAAAAACCACCGGCAGCATTGGTATTCGCTGCTTCCGCTGCCTCTCTAACTTCAGTTAAAGAAATATTATAAGCCTGTAATTTTACTGGATCTGCTAAAACCTGATATTGACGAACATCGCCGCCATAGGCAATGGCTTGAGTCACCCCTCGGACGGCCAGTAACCGATTAATAATATCGCGATCGACCCATTGTCTTAACTCCATTAAGGTCGTTTCTCCCTCTCCCGTCACCGTAAAGGCATATTGAATAATTGTCCCAATTGGAGAAGACATGGGAGAAATTTGTGGCGTTTCCACCCCTTGGGGTAATTGACTGGCTGCTTGCTGCAATCTTTCGGTGACTAATTGTCGCGCTTGATACTCATCAGTCCCCCATTTAAAAATAACTTTAACGACAGATAACCCAACTCCAGAAGACGATCGCACCGTTTCCAATCCCGGAGTGCCATTAATGGCACTTTCAATGGGATAGGTGACCAAAGATTCCACCTCTTCCGGGGCCAATCCGGGGGCTTCTGTTTGAATTTCCACTTGGGGAGGAGCAAAGTTTGGGAACACATCTAAGGGCATTTGGGAAATGGTATGAATGCCCAAAATTGTGATAATTATCGCTCCAATCACGACTAACCACCGCTGGGCGATCGACCATTTTAGAATACCATTAAGCATGGATTAGGAAGGGGGGGAGTTAAGAGTTTGGCTGTAATTTCAGGGTGACATGAAAAGATGAAATCACGATGAAATTTTGCTAAAATAGGGAAATTATAACTCAACCGGGAGCAGTAACAACAATGGAAAACCCCATAAAAGCAGCAGTTAATGCCAGTGATCCGGATATCTCATCCCCGACGAATGCCAAAACAGAGGGGGGTGGGGAACTGTTAAGCATGGAAGAGATTAAACGCCGTTACCCCCAAGAGTGGGTGTTGATTGCCTACAAAAGGCTCAATCGCGATCAGTCGGTACAATCCGGGGAACTGTTAGCGCATTCCCCGGATTGTGATGAGATTGAGAATCGCCTCCTTGAATTCCGAAACCAACCTCTGGCGATCGAATATACAGGACCATTTATTCCCGATCATGCAGGGGTGATGATGTGAGTAATGATCTAGTTTATCAGTTAGAGCGCCTACCCTATCCAGGCTTAATCAACCCGAACTGGAAAGTTAATTACCTCTTGATTAGAGTCAAAGTAAGTGTTAACCGGAGAGGAGGAACCTCTGTCACAGCACCTTTATTGGTAGATTGTGGAGCAACTTTTACCTCATTATCTCCCAAGATACTTGAAACGGTCGGGTGCGATCTCTCTAATCCTATCAAGTATGTTCCCATCCTTACGGGTAGTGGCATCGAAAATAGAATTCCGGTGTTTCAAGTTCCCTGGTTGAGATATCAATACCATACAAAACCAAATTTCCCCGTCCTGGCTTTAGACCCACCGAAGCGTAGTCAGTGGAGGGGTATTCTGGGAATGGACTTCCTAGAACAGTGTCATGGGGTCATTTCTTTCGCTGAGGGGAAAATTCGCTTTGGTTCGATGTAGAGAGAGTTGAATAAACTAGACCTCACTGAACCCTTTCTTAATCGAGTATCTGGAGGTCAAGAGGGGCGTTAGTTAGCAGGGCGATCGCCGGGGAATTTACTCCTGATGATGATGATTGTTGACTAAAACGGGCAATTCACAAAATTCACCCCTAGCTGTTTCAGAAAATTCACCTTTTTCTGAGGAAAAAGTCGGATAGGGCGCGGTTGATTTATTTAGCGGTTTACTGCGCCGTCCTAACCAAAATGCCACCCCTGCGATCGCCCCTGCTAGAGGTAGCCATACCCACTGCATGAACCCTGCCGCATTCACCTGGTTTCCCTCGGTTTCTTCCGGGTGTTCATTGCTGCTATGACTGCCACCTCGGAGGGATTGGGCGTAGAGTTGCATCGCCCCTTCGGTAACAATGCGATCGCCTGCAAATAATCCCCCTTTGACCTCAATTCGCTCTCCAAATTGTGGTCCAAGTTTCACCTCAACCGCCTGAAATTGCTGCCCATTTTGGACATAAACCACCGGCAAATTATTAACCTCTACAATGGCACTTTCGGGAATACTGGTCACCCCTTCGCTGGTTCTATCCGTAGCAATTTCTAACTCAGCAAACATCCCCGGTTTTAATTCTCCTCCGACATTATCGACTTCTGCCCTCACGGGAATCACTCGGGTTTCTCCTTGGACATCGGGGGCAATATAATTAATTCTGCCGGTAAAAATGCGATTGGGAAAACTCGCTACTTTGATATTGACTTTTTGGCCGATTTTGACTTGTTGTAAATCTTTTTCATACAAATTTGCTATGGCACCCACTCGCACCTGATTTTGAATTTTCATTAAAGTCGTTCCGGCTGCATCTACCGATTGACCCGGGGTGATATCTCGGTGCGCGACTACGCCAGTAATCGGAGAATTTATCGTCACGGTTCCCTGTTCATCCGGGGTAATATTTAACTGCTTTAACCGAGTTTGATAGGTGCGATCGCTTAAATTTAATTGAGATTTTGCCCCTTGTAATTCGGCATCAGCGCGTTTTAATTCGGCTTCTGCTGCAATCACCCCTTGGCGACTTCTCGCCCGAGTCAGTTGCCCTTTGGCTTGAGCTAATAAATCTTCCGATTCCCGCAAATCTCTTAACGGTAAATCTACTTCAGCCCGTTTCACCTCGGCTTGGGCTTCCAGTTGTCCTAAGCGGCTTTGAGCGCGGGCTAATTCACTTTGCGATCGCGCTAATAATTCTTCTGATTCCCGCAAGTCTCTTAACGGTAAATCAATTTCGGCCCGTTTCACTTCAGATTCCGCTTGTAGTTGCCCTAACCGACTTTGTGCGCGTTTCACGGCGGCTTTTGCTGCTGCAAACTGGGCTTCAGAATCCAGCATTTGACGGCGCGGAATTGCCCCTTGTTCGACTAATTCCTGATCCCGTTCAAAGCGTTCCTGAGCAACGACTAATTCCGTTTCGGCTTGGGAAATTTCGGCTTCTGCCAGTTCCATTTGACGCTGATAGTTTTCTCGGGCAACGGATAGCACTCCGCCTTCCTCGACTAACTGCCGATCGCGTTCATAGCGAGACTGAGCAATTTCTACTTGTTTCTGCGCTGCGGCAATTTCTGATTCCGCTAATTCCACTTGGCGGCGATACCCTTCTTCGGCGGCGGTTAATACCCCTCGTTCCTCGACCAAATTCCGGTCCCGTTCATAGCGAGATTGAGCCGTTGCCACTTGCTGTTCCGCTTGGGCAATTTCTGCATCAGCAATGGTCACTTGCCGTTGATAATTTTGTTGAGCTAATTGCCAATTTGCCTCAGATTGCTTGAAATTAGATTCGGCTTCTGCCTGTTTTTGGAGTGCATCGACTCGCAAGGCTGCTAATTCTGGGCTGGACAAAATTGCCACAGCATCTCCCTCTTGAACTGCATCTCCTGGTTCCACTAATAATTGAATAATTTTACCGGCGATCGGTGCAGTTACCTCGACGGTTTCATTGGGTAATGTTTCAATTTGTCCCGTGACTTTGATTCCCGCTTCCATCACCGCTTGTTGCACGGGTTCAACGATAATTCCCATGCGTTCAAGGGTTTGAGAATCAACTTCAATTCCCCCCGTCGGTGCGTGACTGGCATCCCCACCCCCTTCAAACTCATTTCCATGTCCAGGATGCGCTAAAACTGCCGCAGGCGTCATCACGAGCAGGATAGCAGCCAGTAAGGTCGGGGTTAGGTTAGAGTAATTAGGCGATCGCATGATTAGTCTGGATCTCGTAAGGGTGAATCAAACCTCACCGCCGAGTTTGACATGGGAAAATGAAATAAGGATGAAATTGAATTTAATTTTAGGGCGTCGGTACAAGAAAGGTTAGAAACCCGGGTTCTTTCAATAATTCTCGGCAACGGTAGCAACTCTTCTGGTCAAGAAACCAGGTTTTTTGTCCCGGGTTACGGCTATACTGATTCTAAAATGGGCAGTCGCACGGTAAATAAACTCCCTTGACTTAATTCGCTTTGCACCTGGATATTGCCGTGATGGGTTTTGGCGATCGCCTTAGCAATAGCGAGTCCCAAACCCGAACCTCCTGTATGGCGGGCGCGGTCACTATTAACCCGATAAAAACGGTCAAAAATTCGGGTTAAATCTTGAGGATGAATTCCAATTCCTGTATCTTTGACTTGAATAATCGCATGGCGATCGCTGGCATCTAAAATTAGAGTAACTTCACCTCCTGCCGGAGTATAATGAATGCCGTTACTGACTAAATTAAACAGGAGTCGATAGAGTTCTTCTTCATTCCCTTTCACCCAAACTGCTTGCTGGACTCGAACCTCGGTAGTGAGCTTGACTTCCGAGGCGATCGCCAAGGCTGCGATTTCTTCTTCCACATCGCTAATCACATCCTTGAGACAGCAAGGAGAGGATTTCACGGGCCGTTCTTGTTGGTCCATTCGGGATAATAATAACAAATCATTCACGATTTGAGAGAGGCGCAAATTTTGGCGATCAACGGTTTTTAAGGTGTCCATAATGTCCTCAAAATTAGGGCTGTCCACTCTTAAATTTGATTCGACCGTGGCTCGAATTGCTGCTAAGGGCGTTCGCAATTCATGGGCCGCATCGGCGGTAAATTGTTGTATTTGATGATAAGACTGATAAATCGGCTGCATGGCAACTCCCGCCAATCCCCAACTGGCAGCGCCCACCCCTAACAAAGCAATGGGCAATCCGATTAACATCATCACTTTAACTGCCCCTAAATAGTCATCAAATTCTTTCAAACTTCTCCCAACTTGCAGACTGCCCCAATCTCCGCCATCTTCCGTATGTAAGACTACAGAAATTTGATGAAATCGAGTCCCTTGGCTATCAGTGAGGGTGTGCCATGTTTCTGCACTTTCTATCTCGGGTAATCCATCGGAACTGACTCCGGCTACGGCGATTAAATTGCCGGTTAAATCCAGTAATCGGACGTAATAATACCCTTGATGAAGCGCCCCGATCGCGTGTCGTTCGGGATTAAATTTTCTATTCCAACACTGCTCATTTTGAGTGCATAAATCCGGCAATAATCGGCCCACTTCTGGTTCTAATTGTGCCGGTTCTTGCAATACAGGTTCCAAACTATCATGGAGAGTTCCCGCAACGGATTCTAATTCGCGATCAAGGGTCATCCAATGGGCATGGGCGATCGCCTCATACATTCCCCACCCACATAATCCCAAAATCACCCCCATGACTCCAGCATACCAACAAGTCAGTTGTAAGCGAGTTTGTCGAAAAAGTTGATTGTGATTCATGCTGTTTTACTCCCCGGTTGGTTTATTCTTCAGTTTTGAAGCGATATCCCAATCCATAAACCGTTTCTATGAGGCGATCGTAACCCTGTTCGGCGAGTTTGCGACGCAGCAGGCGCATTTGGGCAGCGACTACATTGCTTCCGGGTTCTGACCCCAATTCCCACAGCCGATCCAAGATGCGATCGCGGGTAATAATTTGCTGGGGATGACGCATCAAATATTCTAATAACTGAAACTCTTTATTGGTCATTGCAATAGCCACAGATTCCCCGGTTTCCTGATTACAATAGAGGGTACGAGTCCCATAATCGAGAGTCAGATTTCCCACCTGTATCTGCTGGGGTTGCAATTGAGGCGATCGCCGCTGTAATGCCCTCAATCTTGCCAATAATTCCGCCATCCCAAAGGGTTTAACTAAATAATCATCCGCCCCGGCATCTAACCCAGCCACTTTATCTTCCATGCTATCTTTTGCGGTCAGCATTAGCACAGGTAAAGCACTGCCCGAAGCCCGCAGGCGCTTACACAATTCTATCCCCGATAATGCCGGTAACAACCAATCAAATATCGCCAGGGTATAGGGTGTTTCTACGGGTTGCAAGCGATAACTCTCAATATACTCATAACCCTCGGTGCCATCCTTGGCCCAGTCTACCACATAAGCTTCCCGCTCTAGGGTCCGTTTAATCGCTGCCCCTAAATCGGGTTCATCTTCTACTAAGAGTACCTTCATATTTACCAACCCTTATCTCTCCCTGTCCATGATACTATAAAGCAGGAAATTCCCGTTCTGCAAGGCTTATTTTTCATTTTTCTTGGCCTAACCATTGATAGATAACCGCCTTCTAGTTTTTAAAAAATAAGTTTTTATTTTAATTTTTATCAACAAATACAAGTTAAAACATCTAATTTTTATTTTGGTTTTGCCGGATAAAAACAACAATATTTGAGATTATCATATAAAAATGAAACTGAAATGAAATTCCCCTCCTGCAAAAGAAATACAATGTACTTCACACTTTAGATAGATGATCAGGCCATCCTGCAACGATTAATGTAGAGGCTAGAACTTCATCGGAAACAAAGGAGGAAAATTTTCATGCCTCATCAAATTAATCAATCCACTATAGATGCGATCGTTAATTGTGCTATTCAGTGCGAGCATTGTGCCGACGAATGTATTGGCGATATGCCTGATTGCGCGCGCTTATGCCGAGATTGCTCTCAAATGTGCTGGACCCTTGCCGGTTTTATGAGTCGAGGTTCTAACTTCGTTGAACAAGTCTCTCGCGCCTGCATCGATATCTGCGAAGCTTGTGCGAAAGAATGTGCAAGCCATGACGACGCACATTGTAAAAAGTGTGCCGAAGCCTGTCGTCAGTCCCTGGAACTACTCAAGAAGATTTCCAGCGTTGCCGCCGGTCGATAATAGCCCTCTCTTTATAATAATCCAAAATACACAGCAAGACAGATTTACGCAGACCTTGCTGTGTATTTTGGATGGGTTTTCCATTTGGCTTCCCGACACTCACTCCCCTTCACTGTGCCATTCCTTGGAAAACCCTAATCTTTGAGCGATTCCTCACTATTCTAGGGGAGTAGAGGCCAGAAAAAACCCTGGTTGTTTATACTTAATTTGAAAAGTTTTATAAGGAGTTAGACAGACTGCACTTTTCCCTCTCCACTCCGATTCCGACATCAGGGGAGGAGGCACGGGACTACCAATTTAGATTATAACCCAAGATGTCCAAAAAATCATCAAAACCCTGAAACGATTGCTCTGTATAGAAACTTACTCTGGAAGAAAATTTCGTCCGTAATCAATCTTATCTTGAGAATCTTTTATAGAAACTACAAGAAATTCCAATTACTGCAAGTGCTCAAATTTCGTCGTTTCACCTAAGCTAGGGTTTATAATTAAGCTCACTATCTCATCAGCCTTAGTCAGGAGAGTTTTATGGTGCTATCAAACTGGTTTGAATTTATGCTTTTGACCTTATTTAACGTAACATTTTGTGTATTATTACCTAGAGTGATAACGTTAAATTGGTCCCAGATTTTCAGTCAACTTAAGGGGCAAAGTAAGCGACTTCCCCACATGACCGGGGAAGATGTTTCTAATGCGGGATTAGTCTCGTCATTAAAAACATCTTCCCTGCACAATCAGGTGCAGTGATGGTAGTCTGATGAAAATGGGAAAATAGGGAACGCTTCAGGTTATTTTATACTCTGTTATTCGGGGACTGATTTGACCAACGGGTTCCCATCCGGTCGAATCGATTCGGTTTCATGCCATGCTCTGTACCGTCAACGCCTCATCCATTCTAGGATTTAAACCCTGAAGCCATCCCCTAAACCGGGGCGGATTCTATCGAAAAAATCGTTAAATTTTAGTCGGTGAACGAGAGGATTTTTAGACCGCAAATTTGGAAAATTAGCATAAAATATGGAATAGGGGAATTTTTCACCCAAGCGTTCGATTTCCATTGAGCGCTCTATTCTCCTGGAATGAACCCAACAGGTGCAGTGCGATCGCCGATGACCCAAACTAGGAGGTATTATGGACGACAAGAAGCTACAGTCAGAACCTCTACGACGGTTTATCTCCCCTGAACAGTTGGGTTTGCTGGCATTTGTGGTGTTATTTTGGTCCATCGTCCTTCATTACACCCTGGATCGATTTTGGCAGACTCGGGATGATTGTCCCGTGATTGTTCAGCAGTCCGGCGCAGCGGCCCGTAATATTGAAGGATGTGTCGAGGAGTAAGAGTGCGATCGCCTTCTGTGCAATGTGGCAGTTGGGGAAATGCACAAGTCCCTCTCCAAGAGTTGACTCGGATTTGGGATTAAACCGGATGCGATCGCCCCAAAACATCCGGATCCAGCAACCAATTCCGGGAGTGACACCAGAGCATTCCCAAAAAATTAGCAAGCCTTTTAGGGTGGGATTGTCGCGTTCAACTGAGATCCCATGTTCCGTTTTTTAAACAGCCTGTTTGCTCCCGATCCCTCCCTACTCAAAGAATATCGAGACCCCAACTTAAAATATACTCTCGGCAAACCGGGAGAAATTGGCATTGTGGATGAGATCATTCGAGGCCCCTATATCACTGGGAGAGTCCATTTTAGAGGTAGTTATTGGCCCGCGCGGTGCGATCGCGAAATTGTCATCGGACCCGGAGAACCTGTTCGCATTGTCGGCATTCACTGTATTACCTTATTAGTCCAACCTGTGGGAGTTTTTGAAGAGACTTGTTAATCTTGCGGCGATCGCAATTTTGGCTACCCCTCTCCTCTGTGAGTAACCAGGTTTGGGCCTCTTCCAAGTCACCGTCCTCTTGATCGGATCCCTACCGTTGAGTTCTACAAACCCCCGAGGAGGATTCTGAGGGATTGTCAATGGCAACTTGCTACTGTACAGATTCGTCAATGGATGAGGAGGGAGGCGATCGCTTATGCTGAAATTAGACTGAATCAACCGGCTGTAAATAGTCCAGAAGTCCTGAAAATATCAGGGTCTTTGGTTGAGTCTTAAAAGATCCCACAGAGGACTTACGCCGAATCTTTTAAGATGGAACCCCATCTGTAGATAGAGCAGTATATGAATTGCCCCTATGATTAGACGAGGGGATATCTCAGTTTTCGGAGCATTGAGATCGCGGTTAAAAGACCTGACCTCAATTAAATATCAGTCCTATTTGTTCAATCAATTCTCACATTTATTATGTTCAACCCTTACGCTTGGATGTTTCATCGAGTTCATCGTCGCTGGATTTACCCGCTCATTTCTGGGATTATGGCGATCGCCTTAGTCGTCAGTTCATCCTATCCGAGTTCGGCATTTAGCGCCCGGAGGTTAATTGGGCCCGGACTTGAGGTGCTCCAGCTAAGTACCATGTCCGATGCCCAGGAAGTTGCCCTCGGTCAACAAATCAACCAACAAATTCTCAGTAGTCAATTTAGGCGATACGGAAATACTCAAATTAATAACTATGTTCGGGAGGTAGGCGATCGGTTAGTGGCTCAAAGCGATCGGCCCAATCTTCCCTACACCTTTCAAGTGGTTCAGGATGACAGCATTAATGCTTTTGCCACAATGGGCGGTTTTGTTTATGTTACCACAGGGCTCCTCCAAGCTATGGATAATGAAGCTCAATTAGCTGGGGTAATGGGTCATGAAATTGGCCACATTGTCCACAAACATTCCATTCGGCAAATGCGCGAGTTAATCATTGCCCGAGGGTTAGCCGGTGCTGCTGGTATAGATAGCAATATTGCGGTACAAATTGGGGTAGAATTAGCCCTGCGTCGGCCCCGGAGTCGCCAACATGAATATGAGGCCGATCGCGGGGCCTTAGCCATTCTCATGAACACAGGTTACGCCCCTGGGGGTCTGGTTCAATTTTTTGAAAAACTCCTCGGCAAACCCTCTCCACCGACCTTTTTAAGTACCCACCCGGCCAGTAGCGATCGGATTGCGGCACTCGAACAAATGATTCCTGCGGGTCAGGCTAATCAAGGAATGGGTTTAGATGGAGCCACCTATCGAGAAAGAATCCGTCCCTTGCTATAAGCACTCAATTGTTGCTTATTAAATTGTATTTAACCGGGCTATAAAGCTCGGTTATTTTTTAAATTCCGATAGAAATTCTTGTCGGTAATTATTTTAAACTTTTAATTTATTGGTCTCCCTTCATTTCATCAATCTCTCCCAAATTAATTAATACTCCACTAATAGGAATCGCCAAAAATATTCCCATTAAACCCGCAATTTTTGCCCCAATTAATAAAGCTAAAAACATAATAACTGGGTTGACGTTAATAGAATCTTTCATGATTCGTGGCATCAATAGATTTTCTTCAACCTGCTGAAGTAAAATACAAGTCACCAATACCTTGAGACTGATCCAAATACCTTGGGGTAATAAAATTAGAGAAATTAAACTAATTCCTAAAGTCGCACCAATTCCGGGAATTAAATCAAAAAGTCCTCCGACTGCGGCCAACATTAAAGCATAAGGAATATCAAGGATGACAAACACCACAAAACAAGACACTGCAAAAAATACCGATAAGATTAACCGGCCCCAAAAAAATCCCAGAAAATTTTTCTGAATAGAGCGGGTAACGTCCGTTCGCAAATGAGAGGGAAAGAGTTTTAGAAATAAGTTCCAAATTTGTTTACCATCTAAAAGCATGAAAAATGCAACCACTGCTATTAAAATTAAATCTATCAAGTTAGCTAATATTTTTTGAACCGTCATTAAACCTACCCCAATTCCCGCCAAGGCTTCCTCTCGCAGACGGTCTTCAATGGCTGTTAAATCTAATGCTAAATTCCGTCGAGCTAATACCTCTTGAATATAGTCTAATAAATCCAAAACACCCTGGAGAATTTCAGGAGATTGTTCCAGTAATTGTTGACCTTGGGATAAGACAGCTACCCCTAGGGTAATAGTCAGTCCCCCAAATATGAGGAGACTGGATAAAAAAACTATAATCACTGCAATATTATGAGGAACCCATCGCTGAATCCATTTCACGGGATAATTCAGCAAAAACGCTAAAATAGCCGCAAAAATAAAAATTACGATCACGGTTTGAAAGTACCCTAATACTTGAATAATTGCCCAGCCTAAAGTTAATAAGAGCAAATAGCGTAAAAGTTTATAATTATTGATTCGCGACCAAATGTTTCGCCTAGAGGGTTTGCTCATTGCTGTTTTTTATGTGACAAATTTAAGAGTTACGAAAGTCGAAAGGGTGACCGACTGGCTAGTTGTAATTTAGGAACCTAAAGATACTCAATCTTACAGGTCTAAGATTATTCTTAACCTGATTTGTATTTTCGACTGATTAATAGATATTTTCACAAACCCCCTTTAAATATAAAGCCCCCTAGTTTTTCTAAGCTTCCGAAAAATTGACAAAATTGGGAATAACTGCACCAGGTCTATGCCGGAAGTATAGGAGAGTTGGTTCATGCTTCATTTGGCTTGAGATTATGATTTTCCGATTATTTTATCATAAATTTGCCGAATCCATTCTTGTAAAATTACTCTAGGGTAAAAGTGCCGGATTTTCTAAGACTAGAGGAAGAGGGGCAATCCGCGATCGCATTGGAAAGCGCATCACTACGAGGACTGCATCCGAGGCAATGGAACAAGAATTACCTCTTTAGAGGGATGTAACCGGATAGGAACCGTTAATTCCATCAACTCCCGGTGATGTTGATAGGCGGCGATCGCTAATGCCGGGAAATCTGGTTGAGATCGGATTCATCAACCTGTTATGATTACAGACCCCGTTAACTCCCCAGATGATTTTGAAAATCTCCCTGCCTTTCCGTTCAAAACCGCTGTAAAACTGCCACGGGATCAGAGTTGGGAAATCCGAGAATCCCCAGAGATCAACAGAAAAATTTTTCACACCCGATCGCCAAGTTGAGCGGGCGCTGACTCAGGGAGATCGTCTACAATCAGTCAACTTACCCTGATTGGATTACTATCCAAAATTATAAGCCTTGGGAAATTGAACCCTGATGCGATCGCCTGATATCACCCCATGCCATTGGTGAGCATCTTAAGAAAATATTGCATAATTGTCATGTACCTGAGCAGGCTATCCTTTTTGAAGACAAAGATACTGACTCATTGTAGTCGGGTGATTACTTCCGCGAGTGCGATCGCCTCCTTGAGATAACGTAAATAACCCATGAATCAATCGAACGCCGAGAAATCGATGCGCCAAAGAATGCTCGCAGGAGAGCTTTATCTGGCAACCGATCCAGAACTTGTAGAGTTGCTGGTGCGATCGCAGCGCATCTTACATACTTTCAATCTCTCCGTTCCGGATGCCACCACAGCACGACAATCTCTCATCCAAGAACTGTTTGGGGAAATTGGACCCGGTTCTGAAGTGAAACCTCCGTTTCGATGCGACTACGGTTTTAATATTTTGGCAGGGGAGCGTCTGTTTATCAACTATGATTGCGTCATTCTCGACTGCAATACAGTCCGACTGGGCGATCGCGTCCTGATTGGACCCAAGGTGCAAATCTACACCGCCACTCATCCACTCAATCCCACGGATCGCACAGACGGATGGGAGTCGGCATTGCCGGTGGAAATCGGTAGCGATGTTTGGATTGGCGGAGGTGCGATTATCTGCCCGGGGGTTACCATTGGAGAGGGCTCTACCATTGGCGCAGGGAGTGTGGTGACGCGAAATCTCCCCCCGAGGGTCGTTGCTGCGGGAAACCCCTGTCGAGTGATTCGTACCCTCGATTGAAAACCAGAGGGGGTATCATTCCCTCAAAATTTCCCCCAAAAATTAGGGGTAGGCAATTGGCCCACCCCATCCCACAATTTCTGTGGTTTACTAACCCATTTGGGTTAGTTTTATTGGCGATTAACTACTCATTACATCACGCCAGTTGCACTGATTAACACCTGGACATTTTGACCGATCGCCGTGGTCATCTGATGAGTCACGGGCAAACTATCCACCACCATTCCCGCAGATAATAACATCAGATATAAAATCGAGTATTTAAACAGCGATCGCGCTTTGTCTCGGTCTGTGGGGGCTTGCAACAGTTCCCAGGCTTTCTTGGCAAAAATTGCCCCTAAAAACACCGCCAAGGCTGCATAGACAATTCCACTGGTATGCAAGGGATAAGTCAGCCCGAGGGTTAATGGCAAAAGCAATAAAGTATAATACCAGATTTGACGGGCGGTTTCTTCATCTCCCTTAATCACCGGCAACATGGGGACATTGACGGCGGCATAGTCATCGCGAATCATCATGGCTAATGCCCAGAAGTGGGGCGGTGTCCAGAGAAAAATGATGGCGAACATTATCCAAGGTGCCCAACTGAGGTCGCCGGTAACTGCCGCCCAACCGACTAGCGGGGGAATCGCCCCGGCAGCGCCTCCGATGACGATATTTTGGGTGCTGTGACGCTTGAGGAGATGGGTATAGATAGCGACGTAGAAGACGATTCCCGACATCGCCAAAAGTGCGGCGAGTAAGTTCGCAAAGACGGTGAGGAGGGTAAAGGAAGTGACTGCTAAGGCGATCGCAAAAATTAGCGCATCCCGAGGTTGCACCCGACCCGAGGGTAAGGGGCGATGACGAGTGCGTTCCATGATGTAATCGATATCGCGATCGTACAAACAGTTAATTGTATTCGCGGAAGCGGCAGCTAAAGCCCCGCCCGCCATTGTCACTAACACTAACAGGGGATCAACTTCTCCCTTAGCCGCGACCCAGAGACCGGATGCCGTGGTAATCAGCAGCAACAGAATAATTCGAGGTTTGGTTAACTGGTAGTAACTTTTTAGCACTTGCAACAGAGTTTCATGATGCCGTTGTGTACCAGTTGCGATGATTTCTTGCATGATAAATGTTTTGTTTCCTTTCAGCAGTCAAGAGGCTGGGCTATTGCATCGAAATACAGTTGACGATGGAAATTTCAAACCCGAACGCTTCCGGCGCGATCGCGCAGTGCTAATACTGTAAACGCCACCAAGGTTCCGAGTAAGGCTGCACCCGTGGCTTGGTGAGACACTGTGAGCAGTTCCACTTGCAGATGTTCATAAAAGGTAGCAATCCCTAATCCAATTTGCAAGAGCAACAAAATACCGGCCCATCTTGCGAGTTGTCGTAATTTAGGATGCAAAGCCGGAGTTCGGAATGCCAGAACCACTAAAGCGAGAATCGTGACAGTCGGGGGAACAACCCCCAGAATGTGACTGTTCATCACAGTGCATAGCTGATTGTAGCCGAAACATTGGTGAAGCGCCCATTGGGAACCGACTAATCCGCCGAGTAAACTTTGGACGTAGACAAAAATGGCTCCGAACAGACCAATCCAAGGTAATTTACCCACACTGCCAGTCCCTTGATAGGGTAACAGTGCCATGCCGATAATTAACAGGGTGGTGAAAAATAAGAGGGCAGTTCCCAGGTGAGCGGTTACAATGTCAAATCGCAGCAGTTCGGTGACGGTGAGTGCGCCTAAGACGGCTTGAAAAACGATTAAACCCAATGCGCCGGTGGAGGCAAAGGGTAGCCAACCGGGGAGTTCGCGTCGGTCCCACCAGGATAAACCGGCTAAGGCGATCGCGCTGATGCCGATTAATCCCGCATCTAAGCGGTGAAACCATTCCAAGAACACCTGAAGATTCATCTGCTGGGTGGGGACTAACTGACCATAACAAAGCGGCCAGTCCGGACAAGCCAGACCCGCATTCATCACCCTTGTTGCACTGCCGACTGCCATTAATAGCAGGGTCGCGATCGCAATTTTCCAGACCAAGCGACGAATCCGATCCCGAGGGGGGGAGTCAGTGGGTGCGATCGCCGGATGCCGATCAACGACTGAGTTCGCCATCATTGCTACTCCTTCGCGTCATTTTCGTTCCTTATGTTAAAGTAACACTGAGTAATTATTCTGATGTAGTTTATCCTTTCCCCCAAATCAAACAACCCCAGTCTTTTTCTACAGTAGCGAGTCAGAAGCGAGAGCGACAAGCCTTTTCCCTAATTTTCCCTCCCGGAAAAATTGCCCGGATTTCCTGACAATCTCTCCCCAAAAGTTAACCTTTCTTCACAAATCCCCGTTCGTAGTGACGGTTTCAACCGTCATCCCTCCCCGTTCGTAGTGACGGTTTCAACCGTCATCCAAGTTCTTAGTAACGGTTTCAACCGTCATTCCTCCCCGTTCTTAGTGACGGTTTCAACCGTCATCCAAGTTTGTAGTGACGGTTTCAACCGTCATCCCCGTTCACTGCCGAAAACATTCATCGATAACAACAGTGCAATCCTCGGGCCATCCCTGAACCCTTCCCCAAAAATCCCCCGATTTATCCTCTCCCTATGACAAATTGAGGGACGGAATATACCCACAACCCATACATCGGACCCGAAAAATTGCTAACTTAGCAAGTGGAGTCAGAAAAAACTGTTGCAAGACAGCACTCGGAGTCGCCGACTGCGGCAAAATTTCTCATCAAGGAGGTTGAAGTTGAAAGTACCCAGTGCTATTTGGACGATGATCGCAGGCATCACCATCACCCTGGTGAGCTTGTGGGTCGGCCAGAATCATAGTCTCATGCCCGTTGCTGCCTCAGAAGAAGCGCCCCGGATTGATGCACTATTTAACACGATGATGACCATTTCCACAGGTCTGTTTCTGATTGTGCAGGGGATCATCGTGATTTCCATTTTCAAATTTAGAAAACGGGCCAATGACAATACCGATGGGCCCCCCATCCACGGCAACGTTCCCCTAGAAATTCTCTGGACTGCGATCCCCGCCGTCATCATCATGGGGATCGGGGTCTACAGTTTTGAAATTTACAACTCAATGGGGGGCCTAGACCCAATGGCTTCCCATGAGTCTCATGTTGCCCATAAACACCAGGCCGGGGCGGCGATCGCCGCATCCTTACCCTCGGACGAACCCGGAATGGCCCCCAGTAAAGCGCCCGGTAAACTGGTCGCCCTGGGCGTTGGGGCCTCCCCTCGCACCCAAGGCCAAGACCCGTTTGTCAGTGTCAACGTTCTCGGACTCCAGTTCGCCTGGATTTTCACCTATCCCAACAGTGGGGTGACCTCTGGAGAATTGCATCTCCCGGCAGGAAAAGAGGTGGAATTGACGATTAGCGCCAGTGATGTGATCCACTCCCTGTGGATTCCGGAATTTCGACTGAAACAAGACGCCATCCCCGGACGAGAAAGCGAGTTGCGCTTCGTGCCCCAAGTCGTCGGAGAATACTCTGTGGTTTGCGCCGAACTTTGTGGGTCCTATCATGGCGGGATGAAAACCCGCGTGATTGTGCAGACGGAAGAAGATTTCCAAGCTTGGTTACAAAGTCAGATTGTGGCCCAATCCGAGGGACTGGAAACGGTGGCCCTGAATCCGGCAGACTTGTCGGAAACGGACTATCTGCAACCTTTGGCGGCTGAGATGGGGATTGATGGAGAATCACTCAAACAACTCCATGCCGAACACCATCTGGGCGATCGCTCGATTTAAACGGGTGATTTCTTAGAACCCATCACCCGGGATCTTCCTGAATCAGTGAAGACAGACGCATCAGTAATAACAATTGATTTATGGCACAAGTAACCGAACCCGAAACCGATAACCTCGGGGAAACCCTGGCTGTTGAAGCCGGTGGACATACCCCTTGGCGAGAATACTTTAGCTTTAGTACGGACCATAAGGTGATCGGGATTCAATACCTGGTCTGCACCTTCATTTTCTATCTGATTGGTGGTGCATTAGCCACTGCTGTTCGGACGGAACTAGCAACTCCCGACTCGGATTTTGTCAGTCGCGAACTCTATAACGGCCTGTTTACGATCCATGCCACAGTCATGATTTTTCTGTGGATCGTGCCTGCGGGGACCGGGGCCTTTGGCAACTACCTGATTCCCCTGATGATTGGGGCGCGGGATATGGCGTTCCCCCGGTTGAATGCGATCGCCTTTTGGCTGATTCCCCCCGGTGGAATCCTGCTATTATCTAGCTTCTTCGTCGGTGCCGCTGGTGCCGGTTGGACCTCCTATCCCCCCTTAAGCACCACTGGGGAAAAAGCCGGAGAATTTATCTGGATTTTGAGCGTTCTAATTCTGGGAACCTCCTCCATTTTGGGTGGCATCAACTTTTTGACCACCATCCTGAAAATGCGGATGCCGGGAATGGGATTAAATGATATGCCCTTGTTCTGCTGGGCAATGCTGGCCGCTTCGGCTTTGATTTTAATCTCCACTCCGGTGTTAGCGGGGGCGTTAATTCTTCTGGCGTTTGACTTGATTGCTGGAACTGCCTTTTTCAATCCAATGGGCGGTGGGGACCCGGTGGTTTACCAGCATATGTTCTGGTTTTATTCCCACCCGGCGGTTTATATCATGATTCTGCCCATTTTTGGGATGATTTCTGATATTTTGCCGGTGCACGCCCGCAAGCCGATTTTTGGTTATCAGGCGATCGCCTATTCCAGTATGGCTATTAGCTTTCTGGGCTTAATCGTCTGGGCGCACCATATGTTCACCAGTGGTACTCCCGGTTGGTTACGGATGTTCTTCATGGTGGCAACCATGATTATCGCTGTTCCCACGGGAATTAAAGTGTTTAGCTGGTTAGCGACAGTTTGGGGAGGCAAAATTCGCCTCAACAGCGCCATGCTGTTCGGGTTGGGTTTCGTCTCCATGTTCGTGATCGGTGGCCTGAGTGGGATTATGATCGCCTCGGTCCCGTTTGATATTCACGTTCACGATACCTATTTCATTGTCGCCCACTTGCATTATGTGCTGTTTGGCGGCAGCGTCTTCGGTCTGTATGCCGGGATTTATCACTGGTTCCCGAAAATGACCGGGCGGATGATGAACGAATTTTTGGGCAAATTGCATTTTGTCCTAACGTTCATTGGGTTTAACCTCTGCTTCCTGCCGATGCATTATCTCGGACTGCAAGGGATGCCTCGCCGGGTGGCGGAGTATGACCCCAAGTTTGCCACAGTCAATTTAATTTGTACCGTGGGGTCTTATATCCTGGCGGTTTCTACCTTCCCGTTGATTATCAATGCGGTGTGGAGTTGGATTGGGGGTGCGAAAGCATCGGGCAATCCCTGGGATGCTTTAACGATGGAGTGGCAGACGGCTTCCCCTCCGCCGGTGGAGAATTTTATTGGGGAACCTGTGCGCTTGACTGGGCCTTATGATTACGGTATGGGCGATCGCAATTCGGGCATTCCAATGCCTGAGTCCCAAGCGAATACTCCCATGTTATCCGGGGGACCGACGGTTTCCTAAACCGCGCAACTGCGTTTTTTGGGGTCGGGTCAACCCCGACCCCAATCATCCCAGACTCAATTCGTAAACTCTACAACAGGCGATCGCTTATGCAAGGGACAATTGATACCAGCAACGCGGCTATACAAGCTGAACATGGGGCGGGAACCCACGGGGGTCATCATGGAGACCATCCGGATCATCGAATTTTTGGCATCATCATGTTTCTGGTTGCGGAGTCGATGATCTTTTTGGGATTGTTCGCCGCTTATCTCACTTTTCGCTCGGTGACCCCGGACTGGCCGCCGGAAGGCACGCCAGAAATGGAACTGTTGCTGCCCGGGGTGAATACGATTATCCTGATTTCCAGCAGTTTTGTGATGAATCGCGGCAATGCGGCGATTAAGAAAAATGATGTCAAGGGTCTGAGATTTTGGTTCGGGCTAACGGCACTCATGGGGGCGGTGTTCCTCGTGGGCCAGTTGTATGAATATTTTCATACCGGCTTTGGTCTGGCGGATAATATCTTTACCAGCACGTTTTATGTGCTAACTGGCTTTCACGGATTGCACGTTACCTTTGGGTTGCTGTTAATTTTGGCAGTCTTATGGAAATCCCTGAAGGCGGGTCATTATTCTAGTGAAAGTCACTTTGGACCAGAAGCAGCAGAATTATACTGGCACTTTGTTGATGTGGTCTGGATTGTGTTGTTTACAATTCTGTATTTGTTCTAATCGGGATGTTATCCCTCCTGGTTGATGAGATTTGCCCCCATTTGGGGGTTTTTTTGTGCGATCGCCGCTTCACCGTCGTGAGCGCCCTAATCATGCGGGTGACCAGGAGTCAAGTCCTGGGCGGGACAGGCATCATCGGGGCGATCGCTTCAGGTTCTCCCCGTTTCCTGGGGATTTATAGAGCAGCGGTTTTCAACGAAGGCGGTCAACTTCCCTACAACGAAAGGGAGTAGAAGAGGCTTGAAAATTATTAAAAGAGTTAGTGAATTTCACTAGCTACTTTTTGGAGCGTTTCTGTAAAATGTTCACTCTCAATCAGCTTCGTGATTTCCATAGCAGCAGTTTGGATTTGCTGAACGTGCTTGAGTTTTTTCTCATCAGACCAGCTCGTGCTATAACATTCAAGTAAATCAGCGGATAATAAGATCGTGGTTAAGGGAGTTCTCAGTTCGTGGGAAATCAGGGTCATAAAGTATGACTTGAGTGCAACTAGGTTTTCTTGATGCTCCACTTGAGTAGTCCCAGATTGAATAGTAGGCATGGCGATTTATTGAGTTGGATTGTTAAGGGAGTTTCCTGTTTAACATGACTCAGAGATCAACCGGCATTGATGAGGTCCGAGGGGTGGCTGGAGATCGTCTAGATCCTTTTGCCTAGACTGACTTGGCTCTCGATGGGAGAATTCCCTCCAGTTCCAATGTAATGCCAGTTACATTCAGGGATCCGTACCTTCTGATCGGTATCCCCAGAATCCCCAACCCCCCCAGAATTCCCGAACCCTGAACCCCGGGTATTTTTCTGAGTTAAACCAATATATTAAGCGATCTGCCTCAGTAGAGCTAGAAGTCATCCCATCTATTTTTCAACAAGGGCAGCCTCTGCCTGCTGATTCCATACATTTGCGAGATAAAACAGCACAAATCGGCGTTTAGTGCCATGATTGCACCTGTTCCATCCGGGTCAGGTAAAGTCCCACCCTTGGCGAATCCTGATCCTGTCAACCGATCGCGGCTATTCTCAGAGGCGGCGAACACCGGAACCCGTTTCCTATTCTTCGATAATTTCCACCAAGTCTTCTATCAGAACATCGAAGGTTCGGGCTAATTTGTGGAGGGCGGTAAAATCAACGGTGGCGATCGCCGGACGCCTTGCATAGCTTCTGATTGTGCTGTACACAATACCGGAGCGATCGGCGACTTCTTTGAGGGTCCAGCCCTTCTCCTCCGCTAATTCCCGAATTCTCAGTCTGACTAATCCCATACTTGACAAGTGATGCGTTTGCATCTTAATATAGCTTTATCTGAAAAAGCGATCGCCCCCAGGTCTGGAAAATTAACAGGCGATCGCCCGTCACCCCTGGGTTAGATGAGAGTCTGAATGGAGGATTCACTGCCTCGGCGTCAAGAACCCGAAAGGGAGACCCTGCCGGTTTCCTATTCTTCCACAATTTCCACCAAGTCTTCTATCAGAACATCAAAAGTCCGAGCCAGCTTGTGAATTGCAGTAAAATCTACCAGCGCTAGTCCTGGCGATCGGGCATAATGCCGCACCGTACTGTACACCAAACCCGAACGGTCCGACACTTCTTTGAGGTTCCATCCCTTCTCATTCGCAAACTCGCGAATCCTTAATCTAACTAAACCCACAATTTACTTGACAAACGATAAGAGGATATCTTTTAATAAATCAATGCAGAAATAAAAGCGATCGCCTCCAGGTCTGGAAAACTAACAGGCGATCGCTTCTAAAACCAGACTGGACAGTAGAACCAGGTTCAAGCCATTGGCTTTTAAACCCCGTAACTATCCAACCCAGTCAACCTAAAAGACAATCAAGTGTCTATCTCAGACAGTAATTATCAATCCAAGTTAGGGACCATCTATCGAGGGGACCCTCTATTTAGGTTATCCATCATGATATCAAACTACCAGCCCTCTTCGCCAGTTATCCGCGAATCTAAAATTAACCACACCTCGGACATCCTGCATCCCCTGGCGCGGTTTGTCACAGAAGAGACAGTGGCCCTAATGTTTGGCATCTCAGAAGCCGATATCTATCGGATTGATTGTATGCGTTACGTTGTCTATGTGCATGGCAAAGGCGTGAGTCGGTTTGTGAGTTATGCCGACTTTCCGCCAATTTTGGGAGTGGCATCTCCGACCCTGCCGGATTTGGCGCGGTGGCATCAACGCTGGCGCAAAGGGTGGCGGAGTCATTATGCACCGGAGTTTTGGACACAATTTTATCAGATTCAACTCCAAAAATCCCAGCGATTAGAACAGTTGCAGGCTTGGGGATTGTTGATTCGTGCGCTGAAATCTGGACTATCCCAGACGGCATTAGTCGAATTGCGACAGGCATATAAACTGAAAAAATAGGGTGAGTTTCAGACTTACAACAACAGGTTTTTTACAATTAACAGCATCTCCGGTCCCCTCCCCTGTGTCTTGGGGAGGGTTAGGGTGGGGTTCCCTCTTGGCGATCGCCCCAAAAACAGCCGCTTGAGAAAATGTCCACTGCCTCAACTCAATCCCAATTCACTCCCTTATCTTAGAATTCCAGGCATAGTGAGGGCTTACTCATGAATCGACCGGCTTCTGGAATTCAAATGTATTTACAACGAGTAGAAGGGTTAAAAGTGGGTAGGACTTATACCCTCCTCCCACCGGATAGCTTTAAATCAGTATGGGAACAGGCGATCGGCCAACCCACCTATCAGGATTGGACCAATCTCTTAGCTTGGGAAGCGCAAGCACTTACCAA
The DNA here is from genome assembly GCF_025370875.1 of Laspinema palackyanum D2c. Lineage (NCBI taxonomy): Bacteria > Bacillati > Cyanobacteriota > Cyanophyceae > Oscillatoriales > Laspinemataceae > Laspinema > Laspinema palackyanum. The sequence goes on along the minus strand of NZ_JAMXFD010000015.1, from coordinate 14,270 downwards.
GGGACAGGGTTCTAATCGGTTGTCGGTTTTATTAGGGGATTCGATTTCAATGTGGTTTCCCCCCGAACTCATGCCGCAGGGAAGACTGTGGCTCAATCAAGGAATTTCCGGGGATAATACCAGCGGAATTTTAAAGCGATTGTGGACATTTTCCGAGACCAAACCTCATACCATTTATATCCTAGCAGGCATTAACGATTTGCGTCAGGGTAGACCGGATGCCAGTATAGCAGATAATATTTATTATACAGTCCGGGAACTGCAACTGATTCACCCCCCAGCTAAAGTGGTGGTGCAATCGATTTTACCCACCCGACTGGCGGCACTTCCTAATACCAGAATTCGTAAAATTAATCTCGAACTCGCGGCAATATCCAAATCCGAAGGCGCAATCTATTTTGACCTCAATTCCGGCTTTACCAACGACGAAGATATGTTACGGCGCGAGTTAACCACGGACGGAATCCATTTGAGCCAAGCGGGATATCAACTCTGGCAAAAAGCCCTGCATCAGATGGCATCTCGCCTAGACCTCAATCGAGATAACCGATATCAGCAGTGGTTGGAAAGGTCTCCCAGTTTTACCCTAGATGGCAAAACCTATACCTGGGTTTCCTATCAAGTTCAACCGGAAGACACATTACCGCAATTGTCCCAGAAAACCTTGGGATTTGATACGTTTGAATACTGGGATTTAATTGCCTTGAAAAACAATCTGGGGTTTGATGAAAAGTTGGGCAGCCGAACGATTTTGATTCCCCAAACTGTGGGGAAATAATACTCTTTTTCAGCAAACCCCCTGGGCGAAGTTCAACACCGGCGGGAGTTAAAACAATTGGCGGCCTGTAGTGGCGCTTCGCGTTCTCGCCACTACGTCGGTTTTCAACTGACTAAAAACCCCACTGAATAAAACTTTTATTCGTCTTATACGGAATTCGGTTGTGATAGATCTTTAAAAACGAGTAGGCCCTTCGACGGAGTCGAAGGGGGAGTCGAAGGGCCTACTTTTAACTACAAGAGTAAAATAGGTTTTTTACAACCGGATTTGGTATTAAAGAAGACTTGATTTTGTTAGGCTGCCAACGTTTAACCCCTGCCCATCCTGTGTAAATTTCGGTTCGATCCCAATTTAAGCATAACCAGATTTTACCCTTTCCAACCCGCGAATATTTTCTAGAATAAACCCTACTATTAGCCTTGTACTTAAGTCCAAAAAGTCTCAAACTAAAAGATTTTTAATTAACCCGGAGTGGGAATTAAAAAAGTGACTTACCCAACTTAAAATTAGCTCTAAAAAGGTTGGTTTTTCTAAAAAGGTTTAAACTCACTAAACGGTTTCTGATAATTGTGAAAATTAACCCGACTCATTCAGGGGTTTCTTACCAAGGACTGCCGATCGCCGTAAATCCTGACCAATAATAAGGATGGGATAGGTTGAAGTTACTCAAATGGGATAATTCTGGAGGAAGCTGCAGAGTTCCCGATGCATTGAGTAATTGACCATTTTCAATGCGGATAGTGTTATGAATCATGTTTATTTGTGCTTGCCTTAATGCTTCGGCTTTTAGGGGAGAAGTCCGCAGATGGTGATAAAAATCTCTCATTAATCCTAAGGTGCCTTCATCGCTGACATACCATAAGGATGCTACGGCAGTTTTCACCCCGGATTGGACTGCTAATCCGCCAAATCCTAACTCGGCTTCTTCATCTCCTAATGCGGTACGGCAGGCACTTAATACTACAAGTTCAACTTGCGGGTTATCCCAGTTTAAGCTGGGAATTTCATCCAGATAGAGCTGATTATCCCACAACTGAATGTAAGAATTGGAGGCGTTGCCGGGAAGAAATTCGGCATGGGTAGCCAGATGAATGATACTAAAAGCTTCCGATTCTTGTTGAGTGAGGAGATTTTCTCGGGTAAACTGTTGATTGAGGAAGGATTTACCCGGCCAACTTTCGGAGGCGATCGCCTCTAATTCTAAGGGAACGCCAGGTAATGCTTTATGATGGGAAAATTCGGATGCTCCCATAGCCAATACTTCGACATTTTCTAGGGGTTTATAGATGTGGTTCGTTAAACTAAAGCTGGGGATTAAACTGTAACTGTAGGTTTCAATTAGGAATTTTTCACCATCATGCAAGGCGGCAAGGGGAATGCTTCGCAATCCAGGGTCCAGGGAAAACATTAAGGTGGAAATTCCTAGTTTTTGTAAGTCTTGTTCCATCGGTGCAATCAACCAGTCATGGAGTTGTTGCGCCGATCGCAAGTAGCGGGTGTTATGACGTTGTTTCGGATCGGTGAGGGATTGCCGAAATTCGTTTGCCTCTGCCAAGAGAGTTTCTCGGGGTGCTTCCGGAACGCTGTAGCGAATTGGATTCCCAACGGGAGGAACTAAGATCAGTTCAAGTTGAGATTCGCGAGCGATCGCATAAATAATCGCTGCCTGTTTTCCAGTTTGCCGCTCAATAGTTTGCAAGACTTCTTGAAAGTATTTGAGTGCGATACTTTGTTGAGCTAAGTTAGCGGTTACTCCCAAATATTGTCCAAATTCTTGGTTTCTGAGTTGTTCGATGGTCCAGATGGATGCCTCGGGATTATTTTCTTCAAAAATGCGATCAATTTTTGCGCTGATGGCGGTAGAATTAGAGTTGGAATCCGTGCTAGTTTGGGGGGTGTTGCTGCCGGAGATTTGTGCTTCCGGAGGAGAGATAGCACTTGAAGTTGGACTATACTGGTTTTCCAATCGTGCGATCGTTGAGTCGGAATTCAGAGAATCGTACTCGGCATCCATGCGTTCTCGCCCTAATTCGTGGTACGTTAGGCTAAACTGAGGGTCGAGACTGGGTTCTAAGGATAAAATTTGCTCCCTAGAATAGAATCCTGGATTCTCTAGGGGAGAAAGGGGGTTTTTGCGATAGTCTTCGGGAAAGTTGACGATCGCGGATTCAGTTGTAGATTCGGTTGTGGATTCGATGGAGAGATCCATCGGCGATCGCGTTTCTAGTGAGACGATCGGGATGAGAGGGGATAAGGAGATTCCCGTGGCATCCTCTAAAAGGGCGATCGTCATTGATTCCGGGGATTGGGGTTCAAAATCTCGGGGTTGTCCCTGTTCCTGGGTTCGGGAGACTGGCGGTTGTGCCTGTTCCTGGGGTGACGACCCTGGTTGTTCCGTGGAAAGTTGAGCGATCGGCGCTCTTTCTTGGGGAACCCGGGGAGCAGTCGGTACATTGATGGGTAAACCTTCTTCCGGTTGCGCTGTCTGCGGAGGTAATTCCTCTGGCAATATTGGATTGACAGGTACCACTATTCCCCGTGGGGTTTGTACTGGCGCAGGGGTGGGGGTGAGTGGGGTTTCTACTGGCGCTGGTACTTCTTCTGATGGCACTGGGGTTTCTACGGGTGGCGGGGGTTCGGGAACGGAAATAATGCCGATATTGCCTTGGGTAAAGGTATAAAGAAACGAACCCGAGGCGATCGCGCTGCTGCCGGTGGTAATCTGTGCAGCAGTGCCATTATTTGTGCCATCTCCAACGATAAAGGGGGTGATCCCGTTACCGCCATGTCGAATGGTAACTGGTCCCCCGTTCCCGCCTAGGGATGAGATACTGGCGGAATTGCCTTGCCGATTGGTAAAACTTCCCGTGGCGCGGAAAAAGCGTCCGGTGGTAATATCAACAAAACCGCCTTGGGTTGCACCTTCGCTGTTGATCCAAGTGACTTGGATATCCCCCGATGGATCTAGGGTAACGTTTCCCCCGACACCGGATGTACCACTGGAATTAATTTCCCCAGCAGTAATTTGAGTAGAAGCATTGACAAAAATTTCGCCGCCATCGGTGGCACCAGATGAGGTAAGATGACCCGTGGCGATCGCACCCGTATTGCTGGTTAGGAAAATATACCCTCCTGCCGCTGTGGTAGAGGCAGTATTAAGATTTCCCAGGTTGAGATTGCCGTTGGTGCTGGTAATATTAATGTTTCTGGCACGAATATCCTGGGTGGTAACATCATTAGGTGCGGTAAAATTAACGGTTCCTGCTGAGGTTATGGGACCTTGTGTAGCGATCGCACCTGTATTACTGGTTAGAGTAATGTCAGTTCCAGTAATCGCCTGAGTATTGATATCTGTGTTGGCAGTAAAATTAACAGCACCTGTTGCTGTAATGGAACTGCCTGTGGCGATCGCACCGTTGTTACTGGTTAGAGTAATGCCAGTTCCCGTAATCGCCTGAGTATTGATATCTTTGTCAGCATTAACAGCAACAGCACCCGATGCACTCACTCCATCACCAATAGCGATCGCACCTGTATTGCTCGTTAGAGTAATGTCAGTTCCCGTAATCGCCTGAGTATTGATATCTGTGTTGGCGGTAAAATTAACAGCACCTGTTGCTGTGATGGGACTGCTTGTAGCGATCGCACCGTTGTTACTGGTTAGAGTAATGCCAGTTCCCGTAATCGCCTGAGTATTGATATCTTTGTCAGCATTAACAGCAACAGCACCCGATGCACTCACTCCATCATCAATAGCGATCGCACCGTTGTTACTGGTTAGAGTAATGTCAGTTCCAGTAATTGCCTGAGTCGTGATATCTGTGTTGGCGGTAAAATTAACAATACCTGTTGCTGTGATTGGACTGCCTGTGGCGATCGCACCTGTATTGCTCGTTAGAGTAATGCCAGTTCCCGTAATCGCCTGAGTATTGATATCTGTGTTGGCGGTAAAATTAACAGCACCTGTTGCTGTGATGGGACTGCTTGTAGCGATCGCACCGTTGTTACTGGTTAGAGTAATGTCAGTCCCCGTAATCGCCTGAGTATTGATATCTTTGTCAGCATTAACAGCAACAGCACCCGATGCACTCATTCCATCGCTAATGGCGATCGCACCTGTATTGCTCGTTAGAGTAATGTCAGTCCCCGTAATCGCCTGAGTCGTGATATCTGTGTTGGCGGTAAAATTAACAATACCTGTTGCTGTGATTGGACTGCCTGTAGCGATCGCACCTGTATTGCTCGTTAGAGTAATGCCAGTTCCCGTAATCGCCTGAGTATTGATATCTGTGTTGGCGGTAAAATTAACAGCACCTGTTGCTGTGATGGGACTGCTTGTAGCGATCGCACCGTTGTTACTGGTTAGAGTAATGTCAGTCCCCGTAATCGCCTGAGTATTGATATCTTTGTCAGCATTAACAGCAACAGCACCCGATGCACTCATTCCATCGCTAATGGCGATCGCACCGTTGTTACTGGTTAGAGTAATGTCAGTTCCAGTAATTGCCTGAGTCGTGATATCTGTGTTGGCGGTAAAATTAACAATACCTGTTGCTGTGATTGGACTGCCTGTGGCGATCGCACCACTGGCGTTGATCGTCATGCCGCCTGTACCTACTGTAATTGCTGAGGGAGCATTAACAGTGGCGGCATTGACTGTTATTCCAGCAAGCGGGGTACTATTACCCAGAGTGCCGAATTCTACATTGCCAGTGCCTGCATTTACCGTGAGGAAACCGGGACCATTGACAGAGACCCCGGTTGTAGTAAGACTGCCGTTATCACTATCGGTTTCTAAGATAATTCCGCTTCCCGGAAGGTTGATGGTGTTCGCCTGGGTGAAATCGATGCCGCCATTGGTATAGATATTGCCAAAGAGATTGAGGATGGCAGCACTTTCAATCGTCAAAGCGCCTAATTCATTGCCATTGCTGCCGATCGCATCCAGGGAAATGGTTCCGGTGGGTGCAGATAAGGTTAACTGACGATTTGCACCAGATATCGAACTGTTTTGCAAGAGGATATTCCCGGTATTGGCAGTGATGGCAACATCGGTAGTGAGTTGGGTTCCCCCGGTTGCTGCGGTAAAATCGAGGGTATTATTGACCGTAATTTGATTGGCGATGGCGGTTGTACCTGTGGTAATCACAGTTAGATTCTGCAAGGGATTGAGACTCCCGATCGCACCCTGGAAGGTAATCGGACCATTTCCAGCATTGAGGGTTAAGTTGCGACTGCCATCTAGGGTACTGGCAAAGGCGATTGCACCCCCGTTTCCGGTAATTTGGATGGTGGCATCGGTGGCAAGGGTAACGGGTGCATTGAGATTGATAGTATTATTGGTAGTCGTGATGTTGCCGAAAGTTAGGGTACTACCATTTAAGAGAATTGTTCCACCCGTTCCAGACACTGCACTCGCATCCAGACTGCCAGTGGCGATCGCACTGGGGGTATTCAGGGAAATCGGACCACCGTTCCCCGTTGTAGTAGAATAGGTGAGGATATCTCCGGTAGAGAGGGTTTGAGCAGCAGTGAGGGTGACGGGTCCGCCTTGGGTTGCCGCTGTAGTATTGAGCGTTCCCCCGGTGGTATCGATCGCGCCGGTGGTACTGTTGAGGGTAATCGCATTACCGGAAGTGGAGATCGGACCTGTGGTAATATTACCGGATGATTGTAACGTGAGGGTAGCATTATCGGTTCCGGATAGGGTAAATCCAGTTGTGGTAATGGAACCGGGATTCAGTGGCGATCGCACGGTGAGGGGGTCGGCAACCGTGACATTTCCCGATAAGGCGATCGGACCACTACTATTGGCACGTCCAATCGTGAGGGAATTAAACCCATTTTGTAACCATCCTAAATCCGTGACGGTTAAATCTAAGGTTGTCGTACCTGGATCGAATCCGCCACCCAAGGCGATCGCCAAGGATGGCGTAAACGGTTGCAGGATTAAATCCCCGGTTCCAGAAACCGGATTATAAAAGTCGATTTCATCTCCGGTAAAGGTTATATTTCCCAGGATGGAGACAGGATTGCCATAACTTTGTCCCCCAGTGGTAGTGATATTCCCGCCAACAGTTGTGGTTCCCCCGGCATTAGTTGTCAGGGTTTGAGCATTGACTGTACCCCCAAATTGCGTCATTCCTGTACTACTTACGGTTAAGTCAGCGAGGGGATTGATATCTCCCACAGCACCGCTAAAGGTGACATTCCCAGAACCGGCGACAGCGGTTAAGGATTCGCTGCCAGTCGTGCTATTCAGACGCTGATTAAACAGAATGTTACCGCTGGCAGTGGTTCCACTGGCGTTGAGGAGGACCGATTGTGCTAGAGTCACATCTCCCGTAAACATAATATCGAGTCCGCTGCCGTCGGTTGCGGAACTATTGATATCGTCATAGAGAGTAATTCCCCCAGATACCGCATTCAGAATCACGGTTCCAGCAGTAGTCGTCGAATCAGCAGCAGTGGTACTGGAATTAATGCCACCGAGGGTAATCATCCCGGTGGGAGCATTCAGGGTAATCGCGCCACCGGAGGCAGTTGGTGAACTCGTATCCAGGGTTCCGACAGAAGTATCAATATTGCCGGTATTGCTCGTCAGGGTAACTGTCCCACTGGAATTGAGAATATTCCCAGTCTGAATTGTGCCATCCGCTTGCAAGGCGATCGCCGCTGCGGCATTCCCGGTTAAAGTGCCGCCAGTGGTATTGATCGCACCGCCGGACCCTAGCGCCTGAAGGGTGAGGGGAATATTTAACTCTAGATTACCTATCAGGGAAATTAACCCACTGGTATTGCTCCCGCCAATCGTGAGTTTAGTAAATCCGGGTTGCAGCAAACCGATTTCTCCCGCCGTTAAGTCCAGGGTTCCAACTCCACTCGCGGTTGTCCCCCCGACAGTGATCGCCTGAGTCAGGGTATAAGGTGCGAGGGTTAAGCTGCCAGTTCCTGAAACCGCCTGCTGAAATTCAATTCCGTCTCCCGTCAAGATGATATCCCCGATGATGGACAACGCATTCCCATAGACTTGACCTAGGACATCCGTTGTCGTAACATTTCCATTAATTTGCGTCACCCCACCGGCATAAGTTATAAGACTGGCACTGTTGACAGAACTGCTAAATAGCGTGGTTCCGGTACTGTTGACCGTCATTGCACCTAACTCCGTTTGACTCCCAACTGCACCCACAAATGTGATATCACCTAGACCCGCATCCAGGTTGAGGGGTAGCGTCCCATCCAGGGTACTGCCAAAGGTAATCGGATTTCCCCCACTGGTGAGAGTGACCGCATAAAGACCCAGATTGACCGCATCCCCAAAAGCGATCGCGCCAGTGGTTGTGATATTGTGATTCAGTTGCGTAGTCCCCCCCGCATCCGTCGTGAGGGTTTGCACGGAGATCGGACTATTCAAGAGAGTAGTCCCGGTACTATTCAAGGTAAAGGCAGCAAGGGGGGTGAGATTGCCAACGGGACCCAGAATTGAAATATTGCCGGAACCCGCATTTAAGATTAAACTTTCCGTCCCTGGGTTAGTCCCGTTCAGGGTTTGGTTAAAGGTAATCTCTCCACCCCCTGCGGTTCCCGAGGAGGTGAGGGTGGTGGTAGGTTGAGTCAGGGTGACATCCCCGGCAAAGGCGATCGCACTGCCACTACCTGCGGTTGCTGATGTATTAATATTCCCATTCAGGGTAATGCTTCCCGTCCCAGAAGTGAGGGTAATCGGTCCCGCCTGACTGGTACTAGCGCTATCCGTCGTTGCGGTTGTCAGATTACTGACGGCGATGTTACCATTCGGTGCAGAGAGGGTAATTGCACCGCCATCTCCTGTGGTGGTACTGGTATTGAGGGTAGTCCCGGCAACCGTAGTGATATTCCCGGTATTACTGGTAATTTCTATCGTACCGCCCGGAGTGGTGATATTACTCGCGGCGACATTTCCATCAGCAACCAAGGCGATCGCAGACTGATTTGCACCGGATAACGTCCCCCCAGTATAAGCGATGCTCCCCCCTGCACCTGGCGCTTGAATGGTGACGGAAGAATTAAAAGTAGCATCTCCTTGTAAAGTAATGGCATTGCTACCCGTTGGCGAACCAATAAAGACGCGATCGAACCCATTTTTAATCGCAGCAATGTCCGTAGTTTCTAAATTTAATTGTGCTGTATTCCAAGTGATTTCCCCACCCACGGTAATTGGAATGGTTGTAGAAAAAGGTTCCACCTGGAGAATTCCCGTCCCGGCGATCGCAGTTGTCCCCGTGAGATTAATTTCATCCCCTTGCAATCTCACCGTTCCTCCCCCATTGGCAGTTACGGTACTATTTCCTAAATTTAACCCGTCACCTCCCCCAGTTCCCTCCCCTATTAACGTAATTTCTCCAGTCCCCGTCGTTTCAATCATGACATTAGAGGACAACATACCCACGTTCAAAATACCCGTCGATGCGCCTGTTCCTCTGAGCAAAATATTGCCGTCTCCAGTCCGCACAATCGGTTCAGTACCTGACGCAAGGATACCGAAATTATTGCTACTACCAGATCCACCCGTCCCATTCAGCGTAATGCTACCCGTTCCCATTGCTTGGATTGTGGCACTGTTAAACAGGTAAATCCCTTCGTTATAAGTATTCCCGAACCCCCCAGTTCCGGTAATATCAATATCCCCAATTCCGGTTGTTTGAATAATCGCATTATCTTGTATCGAAATCCCGCGATTACTGCCTAATACTCCGCCACTATCGCCACCGATTCCATTCAAATTGATATTACCATCAACCGCAGAAACTTGGGTATTCACCCCAGAAATGAGGAGGCCAAAATTCCCCCCATCACTGGTACTGTTACCCCCAATTGCAGAAAACGTAATCGTCCCGGTTCCCCCAGTTTGGATCCGAGTCCCATTGGTAACAGTAAGTGCTCGATGATTGCCATAGTCCCCATTTCCACCCTTCCCCGTTAACAGAATATCTCCCGAGGTGGAACTCACCACGGAATTCGACGCAATCCGAATGCCATTATTGCTGAACGTGGCAATTCCCGTCCCCGTAGAGTCCCCACCCGTTCCCTGAAGTATAATTTCTCCCGACCCCGTATGTTCAATGGTGCTCGCATCCATCCAGAGTCCAGTATGTCCCCCATCCAAACCTAACCCACCACTTCCGGCGATGTTAATCGTTCCCGTATCCGTGGTTTGCAATCGACTCCCATTCAGCAGTTGCACCCCATAGTTATTGGTAGGATCCGTCCCTCCGATTCCCGTTAATTGAATGTTCCCCCCGCCTGCGAGGATCGCACTATTGAAGAGATCTACCCCCACTCGGGAAACCCCGGTAGTTCCAGTACCCGATCCGATAAAATCACCGCCGTTTGTTGCGATCGTTGCATTGACAATCTTCAGGTTACCGTCAGCAAAAAAGCTAACCGGACCGCCATTAGTCGTAATATTTTGATTAACCCGAATATTATTACCTGCATCGGCCACAAGTCCTACCCCTGGGGTAGCAATATTAATCGGTGCATTAAACGTAATATCATTACTTGCTTGTAAAAACACATCCGCTGTGGCAGCGGCGATCGTTCCATTATTAATAGTATTATTAGCACCCGGATCGGCAAAGTGGTCGTTCGCCGCTAACTCCCCAGGATTGTTTGGACCTACGACAACTTCGATATTAATTGGGTCTAAAAGTAAAGTCCCTAAATTCCCCATCGGTGAGGATAAATTAACCGTTCCAGCAAAGTCTAAATACTGCTTTCCGGAGACTTCGGCAAATCCACCATTGCCGCCTTGTAACCCACCTTGCGCTGTAATATTACCATAAAATCGGGTGGTTTCGTCCCCCCAAACGATAATTCGCCCGCCATCCCCTTGGACTAAACTATCAGCGGAAATCGCCGAGAACGAATTGACAAACGTGCGGCGTGCATTCGGAATCGTTCCCCCTCCTTGGAACTCACCCCCAATCCGAATATCACCCCCACCAGAAGTACCATTGGCATTAATGGTGGCATCCATTACTGCGATTCGTTCTCCCAGGATTGTCACTTCACCGCCCATTTCTCCGGAAACCTCCAGGGTTCCCGAGGCGATCGCATCTCCCAATTCCACGGAATGATTGATTTTAGAACCAGATAAGGCAATACTGCCGTCCCCTTGAACTTCTACCTGATTGGCATGAGAAACATTACCGCCTGTGAGTAATTCCGGTAAAGACATCGGAGTGATTTCCGAGGAAAAATTTGGGGTTTGACCCCCTTCCGGAGGAGTTGCAGCAATTTCTAAACTCAGCAGATGATTCGGTTGGGAAATCCGCACCACACTTTCCCCAGGTACAGCGGCGATCGTAATTTGACCCCCTCTCGATTCCAGGGTTCCGGCATTTAAAACCGTTCCCCCAATTAAACTTAAATGCTGTCCATCCGCAAGATTTAAGTGACCTAAATTAGCAATGGCCGCAGGTTCAGCAAGATTAAAGGCAAACTGAGACGGAGTTCCGACCAAATTCGCCCAATTGTTATCCCCGGTTGCATTAAACCAATGGTTGCCAAATCCAATCCCGGTTGCCGTCGTCACCGTCAAATCCCCGGGTAAATTTAACTGGGCATTTGACCCAAATAAGATACCAGCAGGATTCATTAAAAACAGATTTGAAGGGCCGCCGGTTATTTGAATTAATCCATTAATATAGGAGGCATTTCCCCCGGTGATTCGTCCCAAAATATTTTGAATCTCGGGCAACGATTGGAAATTGGCAATTTGTCCCGCATCGAGATTGAAATGTTCAAAACTGTGGAACAAATTGACCCCATCCGGCGATCGCTGTCCCCCCATAATCTCAAAGCGATTCCCCTCTGGGGTCACCAGAGTTCCTGTCCCATCCCCGGCAGGGGTGATCGCCTGGGCAAGGCATTTGCCCGTTTCAACTCCCGGAACAGACAACATCGCAACAAATAGCACCCACATTTTGTTCATATCCAATGAGTATCCCAATCGATAAAGTTAGTGAATACAACATGAAACAGCAATGAGATGCACCCAACGATCCAGTAGATAGGGGTAAACAATCAGGGAATTTCACCAAATTAGTGCCATACATCCGGCTTTTTTAAAACAAAAAAGCGTGGTTGGGCGGTGAAACCCCGTTTCTGGTTAGACTGATTGAATTCACTCCTAACGCCTTAGAGGGTCCCCGGTTTAGAGTCATCATGGCCCCACGATGTAGCAATTTTATGCTATTTTTTAAGTATTCCCAATCCGGATGATTAAATAACTTTTTTTACAAATTTTTCCTATCCGGGAGTCTCTCTCCCAGTTTTGCCTTTAAGTGAGTCAAGTCTAGGCTATTTAAACTATTGCAGAATCTTAAAAAATCCCCCTTTTTCAGGGAAATTAGGGGGCTGGAACCGGGATTGTGCCACCCCTCTGCGAGTTGAATATAAAAGGATGTAAACTTTCTATCTTAACTTTTGGAGAGTTAAAAATCGCTTTAGCTCACTTTCACCCTAAAATAGAAGTGTTGGCAAAATCATGCAGAATTTGTGCAACTTTCAAGGCCGGGGCATCAATGATTTGAATAGAAGAGGGAATGACTTCTTTAGGGACCGCTTCCTTGAGTTGAGTCCGAATCAAGATAGAACATTGAGACCCTTTAGTTTGAGCAGCTTTTGATAACAACAGGACTGCATCAAGTAAGGATTCTCCCGATTTTTGGACTCGTACCAAAACGGGTTTATCCTTGAATTGTTGTTTAAGGATGGCATCAATGCCCTTATTTCTATGAACTGGAATAGCATCTAATCCTTGTAAAAAGGCTAAGGCGTCCGGGTCCGAAGTTAAATAAGATTTACGCCCTTTTTTAAGCAAATTTGAATCGGTTCTGATGGGATTAATGAGCCGTTGTTGAGTCAAGTCAACTGCATCAGCAGAAATATCCATCCCGATTCCTTGGCGGCCCAAAAGTTGCGCTGCCACCAAAGTTGTTCCGCTGCCGCAAAAGGGGTCTAGGATTAAATCGCCCGGATTGGTGGCAATTTCGATGATGCGTTCCAGGAGTAGAATCGGCTTTTGGGTGGGATAACCCACTCGTTCTTTTGCTTTAGGATTGAGGTAGGGAATTTCCCAAACATCCGACAAGGGAACGCCTTTTTTGCTATCATTGAGAATGACTTCCCCCTGTTCATCTCGGGCATAAACGGTTTTGCCTTGTGCATCTCGCGATCGCCTCTGTAAGATTTGGTCTACATTGGTCGATTCAGAATAACTGGTATAGAAGGTATTAAATGTAAATGAATCGGTTTTTGAATAAAAATAAATTGTTTGATGAGCGGGTAATAATCCTTTTTTTGAATTAGACCAGCGTTTGTAATACCAAATAATTTCAGACCTAAATTGGTCGGGTCCAAATACTTCATTTAACAGGGACCGAATCAGGTAATTTGCGGTAGCATCACAATGAAAAAAAATATTACCTGAAGACTTGAGGACTCTGTGGAATTGAACCAGTCTCTCATAAAGAAACTTGGCATAGTTTTGATGGCAACCCCATAAGTCATCAAAAGAAAACTCTTTACTGCCATCGCGGGTTTTCAGTTTATGGGTTTTTTCGGTAAAAAATGGCGGGTCCAGATAGATGGCATCAACGGATTCATCCGGAATGGGTTCTAAAAGTTTCAGGCAATCGCCTTGTAAGACTTTCATGTTCATACTGTTCCAGTATTTCTTTTGGCAATTTTTTGTAGGATTTCTAGCATATCAATATTGGGGCGATTTTTTACATACTGCCATGCGGAATCACCATAATGATATTCACCGCCGATTCCTTGATAAAGTGTTTCTAGGGTTTGTTGGACTCTTTTAGCTTAAGTTCTATTAGGATAATAAAACATGATGCGAATTGGCTTGTATCCCGCTGCCGCTATAACGCTAATTCGGGTATGTTCTTTGGTGATATGGTCGCCATCGGTGGTGGCATCCCGCCACTTAATTTCAATGGCATTATTACCCTCTAAGCAGTCAATTTCAAATGTTTTTGGGCGAGTACCTTTTGTATTCGGAATTCTAATAGAACCAGATTGAGGAAAGCTGTAAAGAAAACAGAGCTTCGTGGCGTTTTCTAAAAAAGAACCTGCATATTTATATAAAAAACGACCTTTATTTTGATAAATATCAATCAGGCGACCTTCTGTATCAGTTACTCCCAGAACCTGATAAATTAAAAAATGGGATAAATCGTCCTGCTCCATTTCAGAAATTCTAGATTGAATTTGCTTTTCCAATGCGGCGGCATATTTAGCCGCTAAAACTTGAATTTCTTTTTCAATGCTCATGTTTTTGGATGATAACTTCGCTAATTTTTACTTTAATGTCAAGAATTTTATACCGATTATTTATCCTCGGATTTAGAATTAATTAGGGTTTGCTGAAAAAGTTATAAAAAGCAGGGGGGGTAAATGAACAAAAGGCCCCCCTTCCTGCACCAATAAACAT